>PLRT01000012.1 GCA_003164915.1 Hyphomicrobiales bacterium
CAATTGTTTTGGCGGATGTCCTTAGCGCATCGGCGAGCGGAAAGACGCCTGGCCAAGTGTCGCTAATGGTCGGCTCGGGCAATGCGACGTAGGGTTGGGTGGGCGAGGCCTGTTCGCCCGGGACGTCGGAGGCCGGCGCCGGCCTTTCGGTGATCGGATAGACCGGCTCGCCGGTCTTCCTGTTGAGCACGTAGAGCAGGCCCTGCTTGGAGGACTCGACGAGCGCGGGGACGCTCACGCCGTTCTTCTTGATATCGATCAGCACGGGCGCCGAATTGGTGTCGAAGTCCCAGAGATCGTGGTGAATGAGTTGTCGGCTCCAGATCACCGCCCCGGTATCGGCGTCGAGCGCGGTGACCGAAGTGCCCATCGGCAGCTTTTCCTTGCGGTCGCCGCCGTAAAAGTTCGGGCTCGGCGAACTAATGGGCACATAAAGCATGTTGTCGTCAGGATCGACCGACATGCTGGCCCAGACGTTGGCTGTGCCGGTCTTGACCTGGTCTTCCTTGGGGATTGAATCGAACGTCCACTTCAGCTTGCCGGTTGCGGCATCCACGGCGAAGATCGTCCCGGGGGAATTTACCGCATTGGCCCAATCCTTGCCGGCCCAGCCGATGAACAGGGTGTCCTTGTAGACAGTGGGCGGCTGCAGCAGTGATAACGGCCACTTGTTGTTGGTGGTGTTCCAGAGATTGACGTCCAGCATGCCATTGACGCCGAACCCGGCGCAGGCCTTGCCGGTATCGGCGTCGACCGCGAAGAGCTTGGCTTCCATGGTGCCAATATAGACGATCTTCTGGCACGGCTGGCCGGCCTGAGGGGTCGCCGACTGCCAATAGGCCACCCCGCGAGTCTTGAGGGCGGGCTGCGTCAACGCCTTCAGGCCGTCATGGGTATCGAAGGTCCACTTGACCTTGCCGTTTCCCGGATCGACCGCGAAGATGCGGTAGAACGGCGTTGCCAGATACAAAGTGCCGTTGACGAAGAGCGGGGTTGCGGACCAGACGGAACTCGGCTTACCGCCCGAGCCGTCCGAAACGTCGCCGGTATGCAATTCCCACGCTTTGGCCAGATTCTTGACGTTGTCGGGAGTGATCTGTGTCTCCGTCGAATACTTCTGGGCCTGCAGATTGCCATTGAAGGTCGACCAGTCGGCTGCAACCGAGGGAGATGCTGCCGCCAGCGCGCCCAAGGCCGAGGCCGCAACGATGCGGGCGATCATGTCCCTGCTCCGACATTGGTCGAGACGGCGTGGAACAGGCGCGGCGAAATGACGTGAACGATCCAGGCAATTACGCCGACAAACATGAGCGCCACGAGTAGGTAGGTCTGGAGAAACCAGGCGGCTAAGGCGGTACCCAGCAGGCCTAACAGCAGCAGGACGTCGAGAACGACAATTACCCAAACCGGCAGCCCCGTGAGGCCCAGGAGTACGGACGCTGCCAGGATCAGCGCAGTCGAGATGACGACGAGCAGCGCGCCAGGCGTGAAGCTGATACCGTCGTTTGGCGTGAAATATCCGCGGAGCGCGAGCGCCAAACCGATCAGCGAGATGATCGCGATCAGCCAGGCGCCATAAGCATGCCTATCGATTTCGACGGCCATGGCGGCAATCCCTTCGATTAAAAATGCAACCAACGACATAGCGATTCCCGTCTTTTGTCATGTCGCTTAGACTTGGGACCGGTTCACCGATGTTCGCCGTCTTGTCTCTTGCGGCGCTGAAAAATGCCGTAGGCGATGCGGGCCCCGCAAGAATCGGATTCTACTCAGGCCTGAGGTCCCGTCGTGGAGACACGGCGCATTCAATACGCCATCGGACGCTTGGCTACATCATTCTTGCACGAAGGTTGAACAAGACGACGAGTGTTTCCGAGACCATCAGGATTATGATCAGCGTCGAGAACAGGATCAGCTGAAGGTCGTCGCGCGCCGATCTTCCGAGACTGATGTGCAGGAAGAAACGGAAGTGAACCACCATCTGGACGAACGCCAGCCCGAGCACGATGGCGAGAGTCGTCGTCGAGACGAAGTGTGGCCAATGCACTGTCGCGAAAGCCGCGCCGGTGAGCGCCAGCGCGAGGACGTAGCCGAACGCGTAGGAGCGAATCTCGTCGCGCTTGCCGTCATGCGGGCCGCTCACCGGATCAGTCCCTGGAGATAGACGGCCGAAAAGATCCCTATCCAAACGATATCGAGAAAATGCCAGAACAGGCCGAGCCGCAAGATGTTGATCTTGACGCGAGGATCCAGCCCGAACGTCATCACCTGAACCATCATCACGATTATCCAGATGCTTCCGAAGAAGACGTGAAGCCCGTGCAGGGGCGCCAGCGCGAAGAAGGACGAGAGATATCCGCTGCGGGTCGGATAGGCGCCATCGCCGAACATTGTCGCGAAGTCGTGCATCTCCATGCCGAGAAAGGCGACACCGAGAACCAGCGTCACACCCATCCAACCGAACAGCTGCCTGCGCGACGCTCCGTACTTCATCGCGACCGACGCCATGCCGAAGGTAAAGCTGCTGGTGAGTAGCGCCAGGGTTTCGAGAAGGGCGGGAAGGATCTTGTACTCGCTCGCCGGCGTCGGTCCGCCGACGGTGGCGGGCAACATGACGCCGTAGGTGGCAAAGAGCAGCGCGAACAGGACCGCGTCGCTCATCAGGAACACCCAGAAGCCGAATAGAGCGTTGCCCGCCCGCGCATACGCCAGCTCCTCGGCGCCGCCCAGATTAACGCCGCCGTGTTTGATCTCGTTAGCGCTCACCCGGAGACCTCGGGCAGGCCCTGGTTGACGGAAGTCATCTCGAGCTCCCGCGGGATTGGCTTCGCCTCCGCCAACGCGCGTAGCCAGTTCCGTTCGGTGCGCTCGATCACGTCGGCGGGGATGATCTTGTGGACATCGCGGGCAAAGCTGCGAGCGATCACCGCGGCAATGATCGTCAGCACGCCGATAATCACGAGCCACCACATGTGCCAGACGAGGCCGAACGCCGTTGCCGCGCCGACCGCCCCGATCACGGGACCGGTCATGCTGTTTTTGGGGAGTTCGATGTCACGATAGGTTGCAGGCGGCGTATAGCGATCATCGTTGCGCTTGGCGTCGAAGAACGGGTCGCGGCCGTGAACCCGCGGAATGACCGCGAAATTGTATTCCGGCGGCGGCGCGGAGGTCGACCACTCGAGCCCGCGTCCATCCCACGGGTCGCCTGCCAACACCCGGTTGACGTCGCGCTCGCGAATGCTGACCGAGAGCTGGATGAACAACGCGCCGAGCGCGGCAAGCAGGGTCAGCGCGCCGACGCCTGCAACATAGAGCCAGGGCCCAAATATCGGGTCGAACATCCCTTGCGTCCGCCGCGCCACGCCGGCCGCGCCCAGCACATAGAGCGGCATGAAGGCGAGATAGAAGCCGACCACCCAGCAGCCGAAGGAGATGCGGCCCCATTTCTCGTTGAGCCGAAAGCCGAACGCCTTGGGAAACCAGTAATGATAGCCCGCGAGCATCCCGTAGAGCAGCCCCGGGATGAGCATGTTGTGGAAATGCGCCACGAGAAACAATGTATTATGGACCAGAAAATCGAGCGGCGGAAAGGCGAGGAGGATGCCGGTGAAGCCGCCCAGCACGAACGTCATCATGAAGGCGAGCGAGTAGAGCATCGGCACGGTGAATCGCACCTGCCCGCGAAACATCGTCCAAATCCAATCATAGATCTTGACGCCCGTGGGCACGCCGATTGTTATCGTTGCGATGCCGAACACGGCGTTGATGTCGGCGTTCTGGCCCATGGTGAAGAAATGGTGGACCCACACCGTGAACGACAGCAGGGCGATCGCCGCGGTCGCGAGGACGAGCGAGGTGTAGCCGTAGAGCTCTTTGCTGGAGAAGGTGGAAACAACCTCTGAATAGACGCCGAAGGCGGGCAGGATCAGGATATAGACCTCCGGGTGGCCGAACAGCCAGAACAGGTTGGCGTAGTTCATCATGTTGCCGCCGAGGTCATTCGTGAAGAAGTGGAATCCCAGATAGCGGTCCAGCGCGAGCAGCG
>PLRT01000024.1 GCA_003164915.1 Hyphomicrobiales bacterium
CTGGTGCGCGAAGTGCCCGAGGCGCAGAAGCCGCGCGCGATCCCGATCCAGGCTTCGGCCAAGACCATCGAGACCACGGTCGCGACGAAGAGCAAGCAGGCCGCGTAATCGTTCGGCCGACGAAGCGAGGGCGCCCTTCGGGGCGCCCTTTTTGTTTGGATCAATTGAGCGGCGTGACCGGAATATCGTTGACCGCATTCGACGGCTTGACCGGCGCGGCGGCGGGGAGCGCCGGAGGCGGCGGCGGCTTGACGGCGCTCGCAGGCGCGTCGGCCTTGGCCGCCTCGACCGGCGGCGCAGGCGTCAGGGCCTTGGCTCGCGCGCCATTGGCGCTTGGCGCTAAGTCCGTCGCAGCCGGAGCCACGGGCGCCGGCGCGGCCCGCGGGGCGGCCGGCGGCGGATTTGCGACATTGGCGACCGGCGACGGCTTCGGCCTGGGTTTGATCTGGGCGCTCCTCGGCTTGGCGGCCTTGGGCGCCTCGAGGAACCTGGGCCCCGGCGGCGGCGGCTCAAAGGCGTCGGGCGGTCTCCCGTCGGGTCCGATCGCGGCGGGCGGACGCGGCCCGCTCCACAGGGTCGGGTCGTCGCTCCAGGCCGGCTGCGGCGGCGCGGCGGCCTCGCGCCAGCGCTCGGGCCGGCCGCGGAAACGCTCGAGAATGGCGCCGTTGCGAGCGTCGATGACCAGCCGTTCCGGCCCCTCGCCGCGGGCGAGAACGTCGGCGAGGTAAACGTCGCCGCGCATCGCCAGCGGTCCGGTGAGGACATAGCCCGACGCCTCCAGCCGCCGCTCGATCTCGTAGGGCGACGGATTGCCGAACAGGAAGAAGAGGCCCTGCGCCTGCGCCGCCGTGGGCAGGGCGAGGAGAGCGGCGGCGAACGTCCAACCCAACCGCCGCGACGGCTTTCTGCGCGGTACCCGATCCATCGTCTCCGACTCCCTCGTGCTCCCTCGTGCGGGCGCTCGACGCGGTCAATCTGGCCAAGAATTGCGGCTTCGCTGGGGCGACTCGGCGAGCGCCAGCAGCGCTTGCACTTCGGCCTCGCCGGTCTCGAACGACGCGACCAGCCGAACCATCGTCTCGCCTGGCCTCGGCGCGCGTTCAGGCGGCGCGGAGCGGGTCGACCATTCGTGGAACCGGACGCCTGCGGCGCGCCAGCGCGCCAGCGTCGGGTCGGGCGCGACGACGAAGACTTCGTTGGCTTCGACCGGAAACGCCAACCGCAGACCGGGCGCCGCAGCCAGGCCCTCGGCGAGCCGGCGAGCGGCTGCGTTGGCGCGCCGCGCCAGATCGAGCCATAGACCGCCGGCGAGCCACGCCTCCATCTGGGCGCCGAGGAAGCGCCCCTTCGACAGCGTCTGCCCGGCCCGCTTGCGCTGGTAAGTCATCGCCGCGGCGCGCAGCGGGTCGAACACGACCACCGCCTCGCAGGCGAGCGCGCCGTTCTTGGTCGCGCCGAGCGAAAGAACGTCGACGCCGGCGCGCCAGGTGAGCTCCGCCGGCGTCCTGCCGGTCGCGGCGACGACATTGGCGAAGCGCGCGCCGTCCATGTGCACGCCGATCCCCGCCGCGTGCGCGACGTCGGCCAACGCGGCGATCTCGTCGGGCGCGTAGGCCGTCCCCGCCTCGGTCGCCTGGCTGAGCGACAGCGCGCCGGGCTGGCTGGTCTTGGCCTGGCCGCGCGGAAAGCGGGCGAGCGTCTCGACGAGCGCCGCCGGCGTGATCTTGCCGTCGCCACCCGGCACGCCCACGACCTTCGCTCCGCCGCTGAAGAATTCCGGCGCGCCGCATTCGTCGTCGATGACATGCGCCTCCTCGTGGCAGAAGATCGCCTGCCACGGGGCGGCGAGCGCGGCCAGCGACAGCGCGTTGGCGGCCGTGCCGGTGGCGACGAGAAACGCCGAGGCCTTGCGCTCGAAGACCTCGCTGAGGAGCGCTTCGGCGCGGGCGGTGTAGTCGTCGGCGCCGTAGGCGGGCGCGTTGACACGGCTCGAGCCGACGATCGCATCGAGGATCGGCGCCGCGACGCCCGCGCCGTTGTCGCTTGCGAAATTCATTCCTGCCGATCCCAACTGGGCCCCTAAAGGCGGCGTTTCTCTTGCCCGCGCGCGGCCGGCTTGGCAATCAGCGCGTCGCGCCCCGCCGCGAAAAAAATGAGTATCGGCCCCGGTCTGCTTCTTGTATCGTCGCAGCGTTTCTGTCATGGTTCGACCAGATAGGACAGCCGTGCTGACCATTTGACGGGTCGGCCTGGCCGGGGCGCTGAGTGATGACGGACGCTGCATTCGCGACGAACGGGTTCGCGACGAGCCGGAAGAAACGCGCCGCCTGAATCCTTGGCGGCCATTGGCCGCCGCCGCCGCCGAACTTGTCCAACACCAGCCAAAATCGACTTGACGAACGACGCTCGGAACGCTGTGCGACCGCGCGGGGGAGTGGAAAGATGAACGCCAAGACCCACGACGCCCAACCCGCCCGCCCTGTGTCCGCGTCGCCGACGCGAGGCGTCGACCCGTCGCTGCCGCGCGCCCAGGGCCTTTACGACCCCGCCAAGGAACGCGATTCGTGCGGCGTCGGCGTCGTCGCCGACATGAAGGGCCGCGCCTCGCACGCAATCCTCGAAAAGGGTCTCAAGATCCTCGCCAATCTCGACCATCGCGGCGCAACCGGCGCCGACTCGACGCTCGGCGACGGCTGCGGCGTGCTCACCCAGATCCCGCACCGCTTCTTCGCCGAGGAATGCGCCAAGCTGGGCTTCGCCCTGCCCCAGCCCGGCCATTATGCGATCGGCCAGTTCTTCATGCCGCGCGACGCGGAGTCGCGCGCCCGCGCCGAGGCGATCGTCGCCGAAGCGATCGCCGACGAAGGCTGCGACCTGATCGGCTGGCGCGACATTCCGGTCGACAATTCCGATCTCGGCGAACGCGTGAAGGCGGTCGAGCCGATGCAGCGCCAGGTGTTCATCGGCCGCCGCGCCGCCCTGCCCGACGAGGATACGTTCGAGCGCCGGTTGTACATCCTGCGCAAGGTGGTTTCCAACCGCGTCTACGCGCTCGGCGGCGACGGCATCGCCGAATATTATCCCGTTTCGATGTCGTGCCGAACCATCGTCTACAAGGGCATGGTGCTGGTCCATCAGCTGCCGCGCTACTACAAGGACCTGCAGGATCCGCGGTTCGAAACCGCGCTGGCGCTCGTCCACCAGCGCTTCGCCACCAACACCTTCCCGTCCTGGCGGCTCGCCCATCCCTACCGCATGGTCGCCCACAACGGCGAGATCAACACGCTGCGCGGCAACGTCAACTGGATGGCGGCGCGCCAGGCGAGCGTCGATTCCGAGCTGTTCGGCGCCGACATCTCCAAGCTGTGGCCGATCTCCTACGAGGGCCAGTCGGACACCGCCTGTTTCGACAACGCGCTCGAGTTCCTGGTGCGCGGCGGCTATTCGCTCGCCCATGCGATGATGATGCTGATCCCGGAGGCGTGGGCCGGCAACCCGCTGATGGACGAGGCGCGGCGCGACTTCTACGAGTACCACGCCGCGGTGATGGAGCCGTGGGACGGCCCGGCGGCGATGGCCTTCACCGACGGCCGCCAGATCGGCGCCACGCTCGACCGTAACGGCCTCAGGCCGGCGCGCTATTTCGTCACCGACGACGGCCTGTTCGTGCTCGCTTCCGAAATGGGCGTGCTGCCGGTTCCCGAGGAGACGATCGTCGCCAAGTGGCGGCTGCAGCCGGGCAAGATGCTGCTCGTCGACCTCGTCGAAGGCCGCATCGTTTCCGACGACGAGATCAAGAGCAAGCTGTCGCGCGCCAACCCGTACCGGGAATGGCTCGAGACGACCCAGATCGTGCTCGAAGACCTCAACCCGGTCGAGCCGCGCGCCTCGCGCACCGACGTGTCGCTGCTCGACCGGCAGCAGGCGTTCGGCTATTCGCAAGAGGACCTCGCCTTCCTGATGTCGCCGATGGCGGTGACGGGCCAAGAAGCGGTCGGTTCGATGGGGGCCGACACGCCGGTCTCTGCGCTCAGCGACAAGTCGAAGCTTCTCTACACCTACTTCAAGCAGAACTTCGCCCAGGTCACCAACCCGCCGATCGACCCGATCCGCGAAGAACTGGTCATGAGCCTGGTCTCGTTCATCGGCCCGCGGCCGAACCTGTTCGACCTCGAGGGACATGCGCGGCGCAAGCGGCTCGAAGTGCGCCAGCCGATCCTCACCAACGAGGACCTGGAGAAGATTCGCTGCATCGGCCATTTCGAGGATTCGTTCGACACCAAGACGCTCGACATCACCTATGACGTCGCCCACGGCGGCGAGGGCATGGCCGAGGCGCTGCGGCGCCTGTGCGAACGCGCCGAGGCGGCGGTGCTCGGCCGCTACAACATCATCATCCTTTCCGACCGCATGGTCGGGCCGGACCGCATCCCGATCCCTGCCCTGCTGGCGACCGCGGCGGTGCATCATCACCTGATCCGCAAGGGTCTGCGCACCTCGGTCGGCCTCGTCGTCGAAACTGGCGAAGTGCGCGAGGTGCACCATTTCGCCTGTCTCGCCGGCTATGGCGCGGAAGCGATCAATCCCTATCTCGCCTTCGAGACCCTGGTCGCGATGGCCAAGGACCTGCCCGAGGCGATGAGCGCCTACGAGCTGGTCAAGCGCTACATCAAGGCGGTCGACAAGGGACTGCTCAAGGTCATGTCGAAGATGGGCATCTCGACCTATCAGTCCTATTGCGGCGCGCAGATCTTCGACGCGGTCGGCCTGTCGCGCGCCCTGATCGACGAGTTCTTCTTCGGCACTGCGACCCGCATCGAAGGCGCCGGCCTCGCCGAGATCGCCGAGGAAACCGCTCGCCGTCACGCCGAGGCGTTCGGCGAATCGCCGGTGCTGCGCAGCGCGCTCGACGTCGGCGGCGAATACGCCTACCGCTTGCGCGGCGAGGCGCATTGCTGGACGCCGCAGACCGTTTCGCTGTTGCAACACGCTGTGCGCGGCAATGCGCGCGACAAGTACGACGCCTATTCGGCGCTGCTCAACGAGCAGAATGAGCACCTGTTGACCATCCGCGGCCTGTTCCGCATCCGCGGCGCCGAGGAGGACGGCCGCAAGCCGGTTCCGCTCGACGAGGTCGAGTCGGCGGTTTCGATCGTCAGGCGCTTCTCGACCGGCGCGATGTCGTTCGGCTCGATCTCGCGCGAGGCCCACACGACCCTGGCGATCGCGATGAACCGCATCGGCGGCAAGTCGAACACCGGCGAAGGCGGCGAGGAGCCCGACCGCTTCAAGCCGCTGCCCAACGGCGACTCGATGCGCTCGGCGATCAAGCAGGTCGCTTCNNAGGGCGCGAAGCCCGGCGAAGGCGGGCAACTGCCCGGCCACAAGGTCGACGCCGTGATCGCCAAGGTGCGTCACTCGACCCAGGGCGTCGGCCTGATCTCGCCCCCGCCCCACCACGACATCTACTCAATCGAGGATCTGAAGCAGCTCGTCTTCGACCTCAAGAACGTCAACCCNNATCTCCGGCTACGAGGGCGGCACCGGCGCTTCGCCGCTGACCTCGATCAAGCACGCCGGCAGCCCGTGGGAGATCGGCCTCGCCGAGACCCACCAGACGCTGGTGCTCAACGGCCTGCGCTCGCGCATCGCGGTTCAGGTCGACGGCGGCGTGCGCACCGGCCGCGACGTCGTGATCGGCGCGCTGNNTGCCATCTCAACACCTGCCCGGTCGGCGTCGCCACCCAGGATCCGGTGCTGCGCAAGCGCTTCGTCGGCCAGCCCGAGCACGTCATCAACTTCTTCTTCTTCGTCGCCGAGGAGGCGCGCGCGCTGATGGCGTCGTTGGGCTTCCGCAACTTCGACGAGATGATCGGCCAGAGCCAGATGCTCGACAAGGCCGTGCTGATCGCGCAGGCGAAGGCGAGCGGGCTCGACTTCTCCAAGCTGTTCTTCAAGCCGACGCCGTGGTCGAGCGACGCCATGCATCACGCCGCGGCGCAGGATCACGGCATCGCCAACGTGCTCGACCGCCGCCTGATCGCCGAAGCCCACGAGGCGCTCGACCATGCGCGCCACGTGCGGCTCGAACTGCCGATCCGCAACACCGACCGCTCGACCGGCGCGATGCTGTCGGGCGAGATCGCGCGCCGCTACGGCCATTCCGGCCTGCGCGACGAGGCGATCCACGTCAAGTTCAAGGGCACCGCCGGCCAGAGCTTCGGCGCCTTCCTCGCCAAGGGCGTGACGCTCGAACTCGAAGGCGAGGCGAACGACTACGTCGGCAAGGGGCTGTCGGGCGGTCGACTCGTCGTCTATCCGCCCAAGGAGGCGAACAAGCTGACCCCGGAGAAGTCGATCATCGTCGGCAACACCGTGCTCTACGGCGCGATCGCCGGCGAGTGCTACTTCCGCGGCGTCGCCGGCGAGCGTTTCGGCGTGCGCAATTCAGGCGCGATCGCCGTCGTCGAGGGCGCCGGCGACCATGGCTGCGAGTACATGACGGGCGGCATCGTCGTCGTCATCGGCGAGACCGGTCGCAACTTCGCCGCCGGCATGTCGGGCGGCATCGCCTATGTGCTCGACGAGGCGGGCGACTTCGCCCAGCGCTGCAACCTGGCGATGGTCGAGCTCGAGCCGGTCGCGTCCGAGGAGGAGGCGATGCAGCGCCACCATCATTCCGGCGGCGATCTGCAGGGCCATGGCCGCGTCGACGTCATGAACGACATGAGCCGCTTCGACGCCGAGCGCCTGCGCCAGTTGATCGCCAACCACGCGCGCTACACCGGCTCGACCCGGGCGCGGCAGATCCTGGAGAACTGGGAGGCGTACCTGCCCAAGTTCCGCAAAGTGATGCCGGTCGAATACCGCCGCGCGCTCGCCGAGCTGGCGGCGCAGAGCAACGCGCCGATGCTGGCGGCCGGAGAATGACCCTTGTCGTCAATGCGCATCTTCGGCGATCGCGGCTCCGGCAATTGCCAGAAGGTCAAGTTCGTCGCCGATCATCTCGGCCTGCCCTACCGCTGGGAGGACGTCGACATCATGAAGGGCGAGACCCGCACGCCGGAATTTCTCGCCCGCAATCCGTTCGGCCAGGTTCCCGTGGTCGAGTTCGCGGACGGCCGCTGCCTGGCGCAGTCGAACGCGATCCTGCTCTATCTCGCGCGCGACTCCGACCTGACGCCGCGCGACCCGTTCGCCCGCGCCAAGGCCGACGAGCTGCTGTTCTGGGAGCAATACAGCCACGAGCCCTATGTCGCGGTGGCGCGCTTCCACATGGTCTATCTCGGCAAGCCGAAGAGCGCGCTCGAGGCGCGCGTCGTCGAGCGGGGCGACAAGGCGCTCGACACGATGGAGCGGCTGATCGCCGGGAAGTCCTATTTCGTCGACGAGGCGCTGAGCGTGGCCGACGTCGCGCTGCTGCCCTATACGCGGTTGGCGCATGAAGGGGGATTCGACCTGGGGACGCGTCCGAACCTGCGCGCGTGGATCGCACGCTGCGAACGCGATCTCAGGCTTTGCTGACGCCGGCTGCGGCTGGCGCGGGCAGGGAATTTCATTGAAGGGGGCGCCTCTCGCGAGGGCCGCGAGAGGGACGAGGTGAGCATGGGCAAGGTCACGGGGTTCCTGGAAATCGATCGGTCGGACCGGAAGTACGCGCCGGCCTCGGACCGCATCCGCGATTATCGCGAGTTCATGCTGCCGCTCAGCGAAGAGGCGACGCGCGACCAGGCGGCGCGCTGCATGAACTGCGGCATTCCGTACTGCCACAACGGCTGCCCGGTCAACAACCAGATCCCCGACTGGAACGACCTCGTCTATCGCGGCGACTGGCTGGAGGCTTCGCGCAACCTGCACAGCACCAACAATTTCCCCGAGTTCACCGGCCGCGTCTGCCCGGCGCCGTGCGAGGCCTCCTGCACGCTGAACCTCCAGGACACGCCGGTGACGATCAAGACGATCGAGTGCGCGATCGTCGACCGCGCCTGGCGCGAGGGCTGGATCCAGCCGGAGCCGCCGAGCCGGAAGACCGGCAAGCGCGTCGCGGTGGTCGGTTCCGGTCCCGCCGGCCTCGCCTGCGCACAGCAGCTCGCGCGCGTCGGCCACGAAGTCCATCTCTATGAGAAGAACGCCAAGCCGGGCGGCCTGCTGCGCTACGGCATCCCCGACTTCAAGCTCGAAAAGGGGCAGATCGACCGCCGCGTCGCGCAGATGAAGGCGGAAGGGGTCGTCTTCCATTGCGGCGTGACGGTCGGCCGCGACGTCTCCGCCACGGCGCTGGTCGACGAATACGACGCGGTCGCGCTCGCCGGCGGCGCCGAAGCCCCGCGCGACCTGCCGATCCCCGGGCGCGACCTCGCCGGCGTCCATTTCGCCATGGACTTCCTGCCGCAGCAGAACCGGCGCGTTTCCGGCGAGCCGATCGGAACCAACGAGCCGATCCTCGCCTCCGGCAAGACCGTGATCGTCATCGGTGGCGGCGACACCGGCTCCGATTGCATCGGCACCTCGATCCGCCAAGGCGCGCTCAAGGTGATCCAGCTCGAGATCCTGCCGATGCCGCCCAAGGCCGAGAACAAGCTCATGACCTGGCCGAACTGGCCCCTCAAGCTGCGCACTTCGTCGAGCCACGAGGAAGGCGCCGAGCGCGATTTCGCCGTCATGACCAAGGCTCTGCGTGGCGAGAACGGCGTCGTGACCGCGCTCGACTGCGCCCGCGTCGACGACAAGCTGCAGCCGATCGCTGGCAGCGAGTTCACGCTCGAGGCCGATCTCGTGTTGCTGGCGATGGGCTTCGTCTCGCCGACCCGCGAGGGCCTGCTGGAGGAGCTCGGCGTCGCGCTCGACCCGCGCGGCAACGTCGCCGCCGACGTGAGGCGCTACGCCGCGAGCCGGCCGAAGGTGTTTGCTTGCGGCGACATGCGGCGTGGACAATCGCTGGTTGTCTGGGCGATCCGCGAAGGGCGTCAATGCGCGGCGGCGATCGACGAGGCGCTGACTGGCGCAACGGTCCTGCCGCGCTGAGCCGCCTCCGCCGCGCCCTGGCGGCGCTATCGGGACCGTGAAGCCCGTCCTGCCGCCTTTTCGACCCTCGTCATCCGGGGGCACGCCGACCGCGGCGCGGCCTTGCCCGAACGTCGCGAAGCGCGGCGGCAGGCGACCAATCGGCGAATCCGGATCCTTGGCGACGTCGGCAGCGAACGTACGCAGCGCCCCCTCGCCATCTTCCGCGACGGGCTCCATGACGACGTCGCGCGCTTCGGCTCGCAGGCGTTCGCCTGACGCTTCGGCCCGCGCGCCGTCTCAAACGACGCTGACGACGCGGAACGGGCGCAGCTCGCCTTCTTCCCGCACCGACACGTATTCGCCGACCTTGAAGGCGTGGTCGCCGAAGCGATAGCCGTCCTCGTCGTCGGCGAGATCGGCCCTGTGGCCGTATTCGAACGCCCAGGTCGAGCCGCCGCGGCCGCCCGGGCGATGAACAAGCAGGCCGCTCAATTGCGGCTCGTCGCCCCAGAAACGGTGGACGAAGCATTCGCCGCGCCGCGCCTTCCAGACTTCGACATCGATCCGACCCTCCGGCGTCAGCGGCGCGAGAAACTCGTATCCGTGGCGGATCGAGCCGTCGGGAAACTCCTTCGAGCGCGCCGCGTTCAGCGTCACCGTGCTCAGAGGATTGCGGGCTTGAGCAGACATGGTCGTCCTCAATTCTCGTTCGTCGCGCGCGGCCGCCAGGGCTGCGGCGCGTTTCAGAGCAGCGTCGCTTTCTTGCCGCTGCGCACCACCATCACCGTGCAGGCGGCGTGGCGCACGATCGCCGCGGCGCTGGAGCCTAGCAGGTAAGTCGCCATCGAGCGTTTATGGGCGCCGACGATGATGAGATCCGATCCCCATTCCTCCGCTTCCGCCAGCAGCTCGGGATAGACCGCGCCGACGCGTACGACGGTCGAGATCATCCCCTTCGGCAGGTCGATCGCGTCGGCCAGGCGGCGCAGCTCAGACTTTTCGTAGGCGCCGAGCTGGTCGTAGACCGTCTGCGGAATCACCGCCATCGGCGAAGCGACGACGATCGGACTGGTGACGTGGATGAGCCTGACCCGCGAATCGAACGCGCCGGCAAGCGCCGTCGCCGCCTCGATCGCCTCCTTGGCGATCTCGGGCTCGGCGATGTCGATCGGCAGCAGGATCTTGCGAAACATGGCTGTCCTCCCCGGAAAGCCGATCGCGGTCAGGATGCCGCCGCCGCCGCCCTCGACTCATTGATTCAACGCAAGCGCCCTACTTTGGAAGGGTTGCCACGCCCGCCGCCGACGCGCAACAATGGGGTCAATTCCGCGCCTTGGAGCGACCAAGACCGGCGAGCCGCCGGAGAAGCGGAATCAGGGAGGAGTCCAAGGATGAAACGACTGCACGTTCTTGTCATGGTCGGCGCGCTGGCGGCTGGCATGTCGGGGGTGGCGGCTTCGGCCGCCGAAAAGGTCGTCATCGGCGACATCGACGACATGTCGGGGCCTTACGCCGACGTGGTGGGCTCCGGCGGCGTCGAGGCGATCAAGATGGCGATCGCCGACTTCGGCGGCTCCGTCCTCGGCCAGCCGATCGAGGTGTTGACCTTCGACCACCAGAACAAGCCCGATCTCGGCGCACAAAAGGCGCGGGAATGGGCCGACCAGGACGGCATGACGATGCTGCTGGGCGGCTCCAACACCGGCGTCAGCCTGGCGATGAACGCCGTGATCAAGGAGAAGAAGGTCCCGTTCTTCGCCATCGGCGCCGCCGGCGCCTCGCTGACCGGCAAGGACTGCACGCCCTACACGATCCATTACGCCTACGACACGACCGCGCTCGGCAATGGCACGGCGAAGACGATCCTCGACCAGGGCGGCAAGAGCTGGTTCTTCCTCACCGCCGACTACGCCTTCGGCACGCAATTGCAGAACGCGGCCGGCGACGTCGTCAAGGCGGGCGGCGGCACGGTGGTCGGCGCGGTGCGGGTGCCGCTCGGCACCTCCGATTTCGCCTCCTACCTGCTGCAGGCGCAAAGCTCGGGCGCGCAGGTGCTCGGCCTCGCCAACGCCGGCAACGACTTCTCCAATTCGCTGAAGGCGGCAACCGAGTTCGGCATCACCAAGACGATGAAGCCGGCGGCCCTGCTGGTCTTCCTCACCGACATCAAGGCGATCGGCCTCGAAAACGCGCAGGGCCTCTATCTCACCGCCGCGTGGTACTGGGACCTCAACGACAAGTCGCGCGAATTCGGCAAGCGCTTCCTCGCCAAGGTCGGCCGCGAGCCGACCTTCTCGCAGGCGGCCTATTACTCGGCGACGATGACCTATCTCAACGCGGTCAAGGCGGTCGGCGCCACCGATCCCGAAAAGGTGATGGAACAGCTCCACAAGACCAAAATCGACGACATGTTCACCTCGAACGGCGTCATCCGCGCCGACGGGTTGATGGAGCACGATATGTACATCATGCAGGTGAAGTCGCCGGCAGAGTCGAAGGGAACTTGGGACTTCTACAAGCTCGTCGCGANNTCGCCGACTCGACCTGCCCGCTGGTGAAAAAGTAGCGCCTTCAGCCGCGCCGCTGGAGCGGCGCGGCTGTCTCGTCAGTGCGACAGGAACAACGGCGCCGTCGCGCTGCCGATCAGCGTGCGCGTCACGCCGCCCAGCAGCGCCTCGCG
>PLRT01000230.1 GCA_003164915.1 Hyphomicrobiales bacterium
GGCCGAGGCGGCGATGCGCGACGACGCCCCCTATGCAGCGGCGATCGCCGTGCTGCGCGATCGGCTGATCGAGCGCCTCGCCCACGACGCGCGCGCTCCGGTCGTGGCGATCGTCGCGCACGGCCGCGGCGACGGCGCNNCGCCTGCGCAAGGTGATCGTCGACTCGCCAGGACTGGTCGCCAGCATCCTGCGCCGCGACGCCGCCAGCGGCGGCGAAGCCCTGATCCTTTCGCTTGGCGGCCCCGGCTGGGCCGCGCTGAACGCGCGCCTGCACGCCAGCTTCGACTGGATCGTGCTCGATTGCGGCCCGCTCGCCGGCGCCGAGGCGCTGCTCGCCCACGACAAGACCGCCGACGCCGTCGTGATCGTCGACGCCGGCGCAACCGACGCAGCCGCGCTCGCGGCGGAAGCCGAACGCGCCGGGATCGGCGCGCTGGTCGCCGGCGTCGTGCGGATCCCGGATGCAGAAGCGGGGAGCGCAGCGTGAGCCTGACGCTGGTCGTCGCCGACGACCGCCGGCCGCTGCGCGTCGCCGCGCGCCTCTGCGCCTTCGCCGCGGCGATCGGCGCCTTCGCGATTTCGTCGATGACGCTGCAGGCGCTTGGTCTGCGTTACGAGGCGCCGGGCGGCGGCGCGTGGCAGACGCTTCATCCCGCGACCTATGTCGCGGCGCTCGCGGTCATTTTCGAGGCCGCGTCGCGCCCGCGTCCGTTCGCCTATCTCGCCGCCCTGCCGCTGCGCTTCCCCGGCGCGGCGCTGTTCGCGATCAATCTCGCGCTGATCGTCGCCTATGCGGCGATCTTCCAGAAAAGGCCGATCGCGCCGCTGATCGACACCTTCTTCGTCGGGGCGATCTTCCTGGCCCTCTACGAGGATTTCGGTCCGCGCGAGCGCGCCGCGTTGCGCCTGCTGCTGCACATCGTCCTGTTCGCCAACGCCTGTCTCGGCATCCTCGAATTCGCCTTCCACTTCCGGCTCACTCCGTTCGTCGCCGGCGGACGGCTGATCGTCGACGACTATCGCTCGACGGCGCTGCTCGGCCATCCGCTGCTCAACGCCGGCACGACCGCGCTGTACGCGGCGATGCTGATCCTCGGAGCCGACCGCGCGCTCGGGACCCCGGCGCGGCTAGCGATGGTCGCCGTCCAGCTCGTCGCGCTCATCCCCTTCGGAGGCCGCACCTCGCTGACCCTCGCCGCCGTCGTCGTCTTCCTGGCGGCGCTGAAGCCGATCGGCGAAGCCTTCGGCGGTCGGCGCTTCGACCTCCGGGGGGCGATCGCCGCCGCGCTGCTTGCGCCGCTCGGCGTCGCGGCGGCCGCCGCCGCATGGTTCGGCGGCGCCTTGTCGCCGCTGATCGAACGATTCGCCGCCGACCGCGGCTCGACGCAGGCGCGCTTCGCCATCCTCGACCTGTTCGGCGCCTTTTCGCCCGCGGACATCCTGCTCGGCCCAGACCCGGAACGGCTCGCGACGCTGCAGAACACGCTCGGCATCGAATACGGCATCGAGAACGGCTGGCTGGGCCTGATGTTCCAGTACGGCGCGCTGATGACCGCCTTCTTCCTGGTCGGCTTCGCCGCGCTGCTGGGCGAATTGTGGCGGCGCGCCAAATCCGGCGCCTGGGCGATCCTGCTCCTCTTCCTGCTGCAGGCGAGCTCCTCGGCGAGCTTCTCGGTCAAGACCTTCGCCTTCAACCAGTTCGCGATCCTNNATGCCGGCGCAGCTTGCCGCGCCGCTGCTGCAATTCGTCGTCACGGTCGTCTGGACGCATTTGTTCGACCCGGCGGTCTACGGCGTGGTCGCCTTCGTCGTCGCCGCTCAGGAGCTGGCCGGCGGCGTCGGCCTCGCCTGGTGGTCGGTCTACCTGCTGCGGTTCCGTCAGCACTATCCCGACGCGGCGCGTTTCGCGGCGATGGACGCGCGCGTCGTCGCCGCTGGCGCCGCGAGCCAGATCGTCTTCGCCCTGCCGGCGCTGGCCCTGGTCGGCGTCGCCCCCTCGCTCGGGCTGCTCCTCGCGACCGCCGCCTATCTCGCCAGCCGCGCCGTGCTCAATCACTATGGCGAAGTCGCGCGCTCCCATCATCGCATCGGCGTCTATACGCTGGCGCAATTGTCGAGTCCCGCGCTTGGTTCCGGCCTGTCGATCGTCGCGGCGATCGCGCTCAAAGCCGACGCGGCGACCGCGCTGGCGGCGATGGCGCTCGGCCAGACCGCAGGCGTGGTCGCGGTGTCGATCAGCCTCCGCCGGCCGTTTCGGTTCGGCCGCTTCGACGCGGCGATCTTTCGCGAGGCGCGACGATTTGCGCTGCCGCTGATCTTCTCCGGCCTGTTCGCCTGGGTGGCGACCAACGGCGTGCGCGTACTGGTCGGGGCCGGCGCGGGCGTCGCAGGCGTCGGCCTGTTCTCGGTCGGCTGGGGTCTCGGCCAGCGCCTGGCGGCGATGCTCGCCTCGCTCTGCGCGGTCGCTTCGTTTCCGCTCGCCGTCGATCGGCTCGAGGCGGGCGACCGCGAAGGCGCGCTGCGCCAGGTTTCGCTCAACGGGGCGATGATGTTCGGACTGATGGCGCCGGCGGCGGTCGGCGTCGCGCTGCTCGCCGGCCCGTTCGTCCGCCTCGCCGTCGCCCAGCAGTTCCGGGCGGAGACGATCGTCATCCTGCCGCTCGCGGTGATCGCCGGCGCGGCGCGCGCCTTGCGCGTCCACACCGGCGACCAGACGGCGCTGCTGGTGCAGCGGACGCGTTCGATGACCGCGTTCAATTTCATCGACGCCGTCGCGGCGCTCGCTGGCGGGGCGATCGGCGTCCATTCCGGCGGCATCGTCGGCGCGGCGATCGGGTGCATGGCGGGAACCCTCGTCGGATCGGCGGCGGCGATGATCTTCGTCGTGGCGCGCCTCGGCCTGCGCCTGCCGATCGCCGCGCTCGCCGGCGTCCTGGTCGCCTCGGCGATCATGGGCGCGGCCCTCAGGCTTGTCGCGACGCCGGTCGGCGCCGCTGCGCTGGCGGCGGAGATTCTCGTCGGCGTCGTGATTTACGCTGCGGCGATCCTCGCGTTCTTCCCGCAGGCGCGCCGCGTCGCGCGGGGGGCCTTCGCCTTCGTCGGCGAGCGGCGCGGATCCGCGTGACGCGCGCCACGGGCTTGGCCGCCGCCCGAGCTTCAGCTAGAATCTCGCCATGTACGTCGCGGTCACCCATGACATCCGCGTCGCCGTCGAGCCGGCCTACTCGCCGGAGCGGTCGAAGCCCGACGAGGGTCTCCACTTCTGGCTCTACACGATCGAGATCGTCAATCTCGGCCGCCGCACCGTGCAGTTGACGCATCGCCACTGGATCATCACCGACGCCAGCGGCCGGCGCCAGGAGGTGCGCGGGGTCGGCGTCGTCGGCGAGCAGCCGACGCTCGCGCCCGGCCAGTCGTTCCGTTACACCTCGGGCTGCCCGCTCGGCGAAGCCAGCGGCATGATGGAAGGCGCCTACCGCCTCATCGCCGACGACGGCGACGTGTTCGAGGTCGCGGTGCCGGCGTTTTCGCTCGACGTTCCCGCCGCCCCCCGCGTGCTCAACTGACGCGCTGCGTCAGTTCGTCGCGTTGAGAATCGCCGGCTTGACGACGCTCTCGAGCGCTTCGGCGTCTATCGGCCCGATCTGCTTGAAGGCGATCGTCCCGTCGCCGCGCACGACGAAAGTCTCCGGAACGCCATAGACGCCCCAGTCGATGCCGGCGCGGCCGTCGGCGTCGAGCCCGACCTTGGCGTAGGGGTCGCCGAGCGCGCCGAGGAAGCGGCGGACGTTTTCCGGCGGGTCTTTCTGCGCGACGCCAAGCAGCGTCACGCCTTTCGCCGTCAGCTGCGGATCCCGGGCGAGCGCCATCAGGAATTCATGCTCGCCGCGGCACGGCTGACACCACGAGGCGAAGACGTTGACGACCGTGACGTGGCCCTGGCGCAGATCGGAGTCGGAGAGGCCCGGCTTGCCGTCGAGTCCCGGCAGGTCGAGCGACGGCGCGCTCCGGCCGATCAGCGCCGAGGGCACGCGCGACGCGTCGCCGGCGAACAGGCGCACGAACAACAGCGCAGCGAGCGCCACGAAGAGGATCAGCGGCAGCGCCGCCAGCCAGCCGCGCCGGCGCGCGGTCGCCTTCCCCTCGCTCACTTCGCGTCGTCTCCGCTGCGCGTCGCTTCGAGGCGCGACAGCGCGCGGCCGAGGCGGCGATAGTCGACCAGGATCGCGCCGATCATCACCGCGATCGTCGCCGCGGTCACCAGATAGGCGGCGACGATGAAGCCGATGTGCGGGATCTCGCTCACGCGCCCGATCCTCCGGCGGCCAGGCGGCGCGACAGCGCGTCGCCGCCGGCGGCGGCCAGCATCGTCAGTCGCGCGATGCGCCGGCGCAGGATTTCGTTGCGGATCGCCATCAGGTGCAGCACGACGAACAGCAGGGTGAAGGCGAGCGCCATGGTCAAGAGCGGCCACAGGAGTTGCGGCGCGATGGTCGGCCCGCCCATACGGAACACCGACGCGGGCTGGTGCAAGGTGTGCCACCAGTCGACCGAGAATTTGATGATCGGCAGGATCACGACGCCGACCAGGGTGAGGATCGCAGCGGCGCGCGCCGCGACGCCTTGGTCCTCGATCGACCGCCACAGCGCGACCAGCCCGAGATACATGATGAACAGGATCAGCACCGAGGTGAGCCGCGCGTCCCAAACCCAGTAGGCGCCCCACATCGGCTTGCCCCATAGCGAGCCGGTGACGAGGCAGATGAAGGTGAAGCCGGCCCCAAGGGGCGCGGCCGCCTTTTGCGCGGCGTCGGCGAGCGGATGGCGCCACACGAGCGTGCCAAGGCTCGCCGCCGCCATCACGACATAGATGAAGCTGGACATCCACGCCGCCGGCACGTGGACATACATGATCTTGACCGCTTCGCCCTGCTGGTAGTCGGGCGGCGCAGCGAAGGCCCCCCACAGACCGACGACGAATAACGCCGTCGCCGCAGCCGCAAGCCACGGCAGGGCGCGGCGCGTCACGGCGAGAAACGCCGTCGGGTTGGCGAGGTTGACCATTTGCGGCGTTTTATCGCCCCCCCGCCCGGCGGGCAATGGCGAACCCAAACCTTTGCCCGATAAGATATAATTTACGGATTCCTGCGAGCGTTCGGCCATGACGTGTTGGGTCGCGCCCAGTTCGGCGCGACGCAAGGGCATGACGCCGTACGTTCATTCCGGTTGCAATCCGGAATCGCCTCCAGTCCGCGACAACGTCGCCCGCCGCGCTCCGCGCCGGACGTCGTCGCAAGGGGCGCGCCATCGAGGCGACGACGGGGAAGCCAGCGCATGCTCGACTTCAGCGGCGAAATAGCGCGACGCGAGCGCCCTGAAGCGGCGCTCGCGCAGCTTCATCGCGAGTTGCGCGCCGTCGACGCCTGCCATCAGACGCTGATGCGGGCGGTCGACGAGGCGAACCTGCTCTCCGAAATCTGCCGCATCGTCTGCGAGGAAGCCGGCTACCGCATGGCTTGGGTCGGCTATGTCGAACGCGACGGCGAGCGGTTGGTGCGTCCGGTCGCGCGCGCCGGCCATGACGACAGCTACGTCGACGCGGCGCGCGTCAGCTGGGCCAACAGCGAACGCGGTCGCGGGCCGATCGGCGCCGCGGTCCGCTCCGGCAAGGTCGTCTGCATCCAGGACTACGCGTTCGACCCGCGCGTCGCGCCCTGGCGCGACGAAGCGGTGCGGCGCGGCTACAACGCGAGCGTCGCCCTGCCGCTCAAGAACGAAGCCGGCGAGGCGTTCGGCGTGCTCAGCGTCTACGCCGGCGAGCGCGACGTGTTCACCGCCGAGGAGGTCCGCCTGCTCGAGCGGCTCGCCGCCGACCTCGCCTTCGGCGTCCTGGTGCTGCGCCAGCGCGACGCGCGCAAGCGCATGGAGGCGCTGCTGCAGGCCAATCTGCGCTTCTTCGAAGGCATGGATCGCGTCAATTCGGCGATCCGCGAGACGGCCGACATCGACGCGATGTTGGGACGCGTGCTCGAGCTGACGCTCGAGCTCACCGGTTGCGATCGCGCTTGGCTGCTCTCCCCGTGCGACCCGCAGGCGCCGAGCTGGCGCGTGCGAACGGAACGTGTCCGGCTCGAATTCGCCGCCGCGAGCCTCGGCGCGCTCGACTGCGACATTCCGACAACTCCCGAAGCGCGCGGAATGCAGGCCGCCGTCCTGGCCGCGACCGGTCCCGTCGCATTCGGCCCGGCCGGCGAACAGCCGAACCCCGACGCGCTGCGGCTCCACTTCGGCGTCCAGTCGCAGCTCGCGATGGCGATCCGTCCCAAGACGGGGCGCTCCTATGGTTTCGGGCTGCATCAGTGTTCGCACGCGCGCGCCTGGAGCGTGGACGACCGACGCCTGTTCGAAGCGATCGGTCGCCGGCTCGAAGACGCACTCACTTCGCTGCATGCCCACAACGATCTGCGCGAAAGCGAAAGTCAGCTGCGCACGCTGATCCGGACGATCCCCGACGTCGTCTGGGTCAAAGATCTCGCCGGGCGCTATCTCCTCTGCAACGCGCCGTTCGAGCGTGTGCTGGGCATTCGCGAAGACGAGGCGATCGGCAAGACCGACTACGACTTCGCGCCGGCCGCGCTCGCCGACCGCTATCGCGCCGGCGACCGACGGGCGATCGAGAACGGCGAGACCCATTCGGAGACCTTCGAATCCGTTTCGCCCGACGGCGCCGTCCGCCTGTTCGAAGTGCTCAAGGCGCCGCTGCGCGACGAACGCGACCGCATCATCGGCGTGGTCGGCGTCGCCCGCGACATCTCCGAGCGACACGCGGCGGACGCAGAGCTTCGCATCGCGGCCACCGCCTTCGAGGCGCAAGAAGGCATCGTCATTCTCGACGCCGACCAGAGGATTCTTCGCGTCAATCGCGCCTTCGCCGAGATGATGGGTCATTCGGCCGAGGCGATGATCGGCCGGACGCCGCAGCAGGTCGCGCGCGACCCGCGCGCCGGGGAGCTGTTTTCCGATGTCGCCGAGCGTGTCGAGCGCGACGGCTTCTGGCGCGGCGAAATGCCGGCGCAGCGCGCTTCGGGTGAGATCTTCCCCGCCTGGACGACGGTGGCGAAGGTGCGCGGCGTGCGCGGCGAAACGACGCATTACGTCGCCACCTTGACCGACGCGACCGAGCGCAAACGCGCCGAAAAGGAGATCGTCAACCTCGCCTATTACGACGGCCTGACCGGTCTGCCGAACCGCCGCCTGCTGCTCGACCGGCTCGAGCAGGCGCTCGCTGGCAGCGCTCGCAACCGCCGCAAGGGCGCGCTGCTGTTCATCGACCTCGACAATTTCAAGCTGCTCAACGAAACGAGCGGTCACGAGGTTGGCGACCATTTGCTGGTCGAAGTCGCGCGGCGGCTCGACGCCTGCCTCGGCGCGGCCGGCGGCGCAGCGCGGGTCGGCGGCGACGAGTTCGTCGCGCTGGTCGAGGATCTGAGCGAGAATCCGCGCGATGCCGCGGCGCTAGCGAAGGAAACCGGCGAGCGGATCCTTGCTGCGCTCAATGCGCCCTATGCGCTGGCCGGCGGCGTCCGCCATTCGAGCCCCAGCATCGGCGTCGCGATGTTCGGCGGCGGCGATACCTGCGAGGAGGTGTTCAAGCAGGCCGACATCGCCATGTACGAAGCGAAAGCGGCGGGACGCAACGCTCTGCGCTTCTTCGATCCCGACATGCAGGCGACGCTCGCCGCGCGGGCCGAGTCCGAAGCGGCGCTGCGTCTCGCCATCCGCGAGCAGCGCTTCGTCCTGCACTACCAGCCGCAGGTCGACTGCGACGGCGAATGGATCGGCGCCGAGGCGCTGCTGCGCTGGGCGCATCCCGAGCGCGGGCTGGTCGCGCCGGGCGAGTTCATCCCGCTCGCCGAGGAGACCGGCCTCATTCTGCCGATCGGACGTTGGGTGCTGGAAACCGCCTGCCAGCAGCTCGAAGCCTGGAGCGGCGACCGCCGCAGCCGCGACCTGCACCTGTCGGTCAACGTCAGCGCGCGCCAGTTCGGCCAGCCCGACTTCGTCGAGCAGGTCGCCGAGACGCTGCGCGCGACCAGCGCGCCGGCCGAGCGGCTGGTGCTCGAACTGACCGAGAGCGTCGTGCTCGACGACATCGCCGGCGCGGCCGACAAGATGAGCGCGCTGAAGCAACTCGGCGTCGGCTTCGCCGTCGACGATTTCGGCACCGGCTATTCGTCGCTCGCCTATCTCACACGACTGCCGCTCGACCAGATCAAGATCGACCGCTCGTTCGTGCGCAACCTGCCCGGCAGCGCCAACGACGCCGCGGTCGCCCATACGATCATCACCCTGGCCGAGAGCCTCGGCCTCACGGTGATCGCCGAAGGGGTCGAGACCGAGGCGCAGCGCCGCTTCCTCGAGCGCCACGGCTGTCCCTCCTTCCAGGGATTCCTGTTCGGCAAGCCGATGCCGATCGCGGAATTCGAAGCGAAGCTCGACTGAGCGCGCGGCGCGCGAGGGCGACGAAAGTTCAGCGCCCCGCCGTTGCCAAAGCCGGTCGGCGACCGACAAGAAGCTCGCCGGCGCGGCCAAGGACAGCTTCATCAAGAAGTGCGTCAACGACGCGACCGGCGGCTGAGCCGCTCGCCAACCGGCGCGTCGCTTCGGCGGCGCGCCCCGATTTCCGCTACACAGTGAGCGCGGCTCAGTCGCGTACGTGCCTCAACGCGGCCGCGGCGGCGAAGGGCGCGAGCGCAATTGCCCCGAGCGACAGCGCGCACAGCATGATCAGCGGCGGCGCGAGCGGCGAGACGCCGCCGCTCGCGGCCGAAGCCGCGGCGACGCCGAAGATCAGCACCGGGATCGTCAGCGGCAGCACCAGAACCGCCATCAACAGGCCGCCGCGCTTCAGCGACACCGTCAGCGCCGCGCCGATCGCGCCGATCATCGTCAGCGCGGGCGTGCCGGCGACCAGGGTGACGGCGACCAAAGCGAGCGGACCGGCGTCCATGCCGAGCATCAGGCCGAACAGCGGACTGAGGATCGCCAGCGGCGCTGAGCTCGCCGCCCAGTGGGCGGCGCATTTGACGAGAACCGTCAATTCGAGCGGCAGACCAGAATTGACCAGCACGTCGAGCGAGCCGTCGTCGTGGTCGCCCTGGAACAGCCGGTCGAGGCCGAGCAGCGTCGCCAGCAGCGCCGCCACCCACAGGATCGCCGGGCCGATCTGCGCCAGCAGCGCCAGGTTGGGGCCCACCGCGAACGGCATGATCGCCACCAGGATGAGGAAGAACACCGCGCCGACCGACGCGCCGCCGCCGACCCGGCTGGCGATGCGCCACTCGCGCAGGAACAGCCCCCACACCGCCTTGCTCACGCCGCCGCTCCCGCTGCCGGGACGTCGCCGAGGCTCAACCGCGCCGCGCCGTCGAGATCGAGCGGCGCATGGGTGGCGGCGAGGATGAGACCGCCGGCTGCGAGATGGGCGCGCATGACGAGGGCGAAGCGGCGCTGGGCGGCGAGGTCGAGCGCCGTCGTCGGCTCGTCGAGCAGCCAGATCGGCCGCGGCGCGGCGAGCAGACGCGCGAGCGCGACGCGGCGCTTCTGGCCGGCGGAGAGCGCCTGCACCGGGAAGTCGGCCACATGGGCGAGGCCGAGCTGGTCGAGCGCCGCCATCCACGCCGCGCGCGTCGAGTCCCCGCCGAGCGCGTCGGCCCAGAAGGCGAGGTTCTCGCCTGCGGTCAGCGCGCTCTTCAGCGCGTCGGCGTGGCCAAGGTAGTGCGCCTGTTCGCCAATTCCCGCCTCGGGCGCTCCGCCCTCGAGCGCGAAGGCCCCTTCGGCGAGCGGCAGGAAGCCGGCGATCGCCCTGAGCAGGCTCGATTTGCCCGAGCCGTTGGGCCCGACCAGCAGCAGCGCCTCGCCGGCGCGCGCGGAGAACGACACCCCCGACAGAATTCGGCGCCCGCCGCGTTCAATGGCGATCTCCTGGGCGCTCAGGCGCATGGCTTCCCCTCGACGGCGCCTCCCCTTTGTGCGCCGTCCGACATTAGTTTGTGTAGCCCGGTCAAGGGAATTTATCTATAAGCCCGCCCACCCCCTTCCGCCGCACAACGTCTGGAGCAAAGCCGATGGCGAGCCTTGACAGCTTCAAATGTCGCAAGTCGTTCAAGGTCGGGACAAAGGCCTATGAGTACTACTCGCTGAAGGCGGCCGAGCGTCACGGCCTCGCCGGCGTTTCCGAGTTGCCCTACTCGCTCAAGGTCGTGCTCGAGAACCTGCTGCGCAACGAGGACGGGCGCAGCGTCGTCAAGGAGGACATCGCGGCGGTCGCCGCCTGGGCGGTCAACCGCGGCAAGACCGGGCATGAGATCGCCTTCCGCCCGGCGCGCGTGCTGATGCAGGACTTCACCGGGGTGCCGGCGGTGGTCGACCTCGCGGCCATGCGCGACGCGATGAAGACGCTCGGCGGCGATCCCGACAAGATCAACCCGCTGGTGCCGGTCGATCTGGTCATCGACCACTCGGTGGTCGTCGACCATTTCGGCACAGCCAAGGCGCTCGGCCAGAACGTCAAGCGCGAATACGAGCAGAACCAGGAGCGCTATCGTTTCCTCAAGTGGGGCCAGCAGGCTTTCGCCAACTTCTCGGTCGTTCCGCCTGGCACCGGCATCTGTCACCAGGTCAACCTGGAATATCTCGCCCAGACGGTGTGGACCGCGAAGGAGAAGCGCGGCGGCAAGACGGTCGAGGTCGCCTATCCCGACACCCTGGTCGGCACCGACAGCCACACGACGATGGTCAACGGCCTCGCCGTGCTCGGCTGGGGGGTCGGAGGCATCGAGGCCGAGGCGGCGATGCTCGGCCAG
>PLRT01000014.1 GCA_003164915.1 Hyphomicrobiales bacterium
CCGGAGATGTGTGAATGTCGTAGGCCGTTCGGGAGAGGGGACGCGCGAAGCCCCCTGAGGGCGGCGGTTGACGGGCGAGCGGCTTCCTCGATAGCATGACCGTGCAGCGGTGCAGGCCGCTTCCGGGCCCGCGGAAAGGGTTGAACCCACCTGTTGCTTTGAGACAGCCGCCATAACCTTTGTGCAGCCGTCGTTGCGGGCCTCCGGCGATCACATGCACGGAGGTTTTTCATGCCGCAGTTGCCCGATCAGCCCAATTCCGATCATCTGAAAAAGCAGGCGAAGGATCTGCTTCGCTCCTACCGCAATGGCGATCCTGATGCGCTCGCACGGTTCGGACGGGCGTTGCCATCCGCCAGGAATCTGAGCCGCGCCGACATCATTTCGCGCGGCTTCCGTCTGCACGACGCTCAGTCCTGCATTGCTCGGGAATATGGCTTTGCGTCCTGGGACGAACTGGCGATTCACGTCGAGGCGCAATCGCTCGCGCGGGGTGACCGGGCGGGTCGCCTCCGCGCCTGGCTTGCGCTCGCATACGGGGGCGACGTCACCGGCAGTCTGAGCCCGGCGCGGCCCCGCGTTGCCGCCCGCGCTTTGATGGACGCCCGCGATCTGGCTGCCGATGACGCCTATGTCGCGTGCGCGGCGGGGAACGAGGGGGTGCTGAGGCAGACGGTGGCGGTCGATCCGGGATGGGTCAATCGCCCCGGCGGCCCGTTCAAGTTGCCGCCGCTGGTCGCGCTCACCCATTCCAGGCTGGGGCAGTTCCCGGAGTTCCGCGACCGCCTCTACCGTAGCGCGCAATTCCTGCTGCAAGCCGGGGCCGATCCGGACCAGGCGATCGGCAATCGCTTCCCGCCGGCGTCTGTGGAGAAGCCGGATGAAAAAGCGCCGCTGTCCGCCCTTTATGGGGCGGCCGGAGTCAATCGCGATCCCGCGCTGACGAAGTTGCTGCTCGACGCCGGGGCCGATCCGAACGATGGCGAGTCGCTCTATCACGCGTTGGAAAATCTTGACTGCGCGCGACTGCTGCTGTCGCGCGGCGCGCATGTATCCGGAACCAACGCCCTGCACCGTTCCCTGGACATGGCGGACCCCGCCGCGCTCGAATTGCTGCTGGCTCATGGGGGCGATCCCAACGAGCCTCCCGGTGGCCCACCGACGAGCGACTGGGGCGCGCCGCTGCTGCGTGGCGTCGCGCTGCGGCGTTCGCCACGCCACATCCAGGCGATGTTGGCGGCCGGCGCCGATCCATCCGTGCGCACGCCGGCCGGCATCAGCGCCTATCGACTGGCCCAGCAGGTGGGCATGCCGGAGGTGGCGGGTATCCTGGGAGCCGCCGGCGCCGCGGAGCCGCTGTCCGAGGAGGAGGAATTTGTCGCCGCTTGCGCGCGGGGTGACGCGGCCGAGGCGCGGCGCATCCAGGCGCGTCGGCCCGATCTTCCGGGCTCGCTGACGGCGGCGCAGCTTCGACTGTTGCCAGATACGGTTGCGTGGGGGTCGAGCGCCGCGGTGCGAGTTATGGTCGCGCTCGGCTGGCCGATTGCGACGCGCGGCGGCGACTGGAAAGCATCCGCGCTGAACCTCGCCGTCTTCCGGGGCGACGCCAGCCTGACGGAATTCCTTCTTGCGCATGGCGCGAGTTGGCGTGAGGAACACGGCCACGGCGACGACGTGACCGGCACGCTGTCTTGGGCATCCATCAACGAACCGGTGGAGGGCGGCGATTGGGCAGGCTGTGCGCAAGCGCTCGTCGCGCACGGATTGCCCGCCGCGGCGCCCGATCCCGCCGACGTCGAGACGGTCGTCATGGATGGCCGGAGAGGCCGCTTTTCCCCGGATGTCGCGGAGGTTCTGCTCGGGGCGGCCAAGACTCCGGACGATTGACGGGAGGTGGTCGAAAGCGCGCGAACCGTCTTCGGGCGTCTCCGGCCGCATAGCGCCCACCTTGGTCGTTCAACCGATGCTTGCCGCAGCTCCGCAGCGGACGCTGGGGCGACGGCCCCGCTCGGCTGACGGGAACGTTATTTGGCCTGGGGCCTGAACGCCGATCGGCGTCATAATGCATTGAGCCGATTGGCACTTCAGGGACGTCATCGGTCGCCGTCCTCACACGACAGATCCGGCAGACTGGCGACTGGGCGAACATCCCTGGCTCGGACGGGCTGACTCGTAGGGTAAGGAAACTCGCCGATGTTGAAACAGGCAATTCCGAACATCTTCGTCAAAGACTTCCAGGCGTCGCTCGCCTACTACGCGGGGCCGCTCGGCTTCCACCCGTTGTTCGTCTACGGCGAAATCCCTTTCTATGCCCACGTGGCGCGTGACGAGGCAATTTTGGCAATCCGCCACGTGACCAGACCTGTAATCGACCACACAGCCGGCGAAGACCTCCTGAGTGCGTTCATCGAGGTCTCGGACGTCAACGCTCTGCACGACGCCCTGCGAGCCGCTGGCGCTCACATCCGCCAGCCACCGCGCGACGAGCCGTGGGCCATGCGTAGCCTGATTGTCAGCGATCTTGACGGCAACCTGATCGGCTTTGCGTCCGATCTGGCCACTTAGTTTGCCCGACAGCGCCTCTACGTGCACTTTTGAACCGATCGTGTGGTGACCATGAGGCGGCCTGGGGTCCCAGCGCCGGTCGGCATGAAAAGCAAATCAAATGGTTGACTCGGCGAGGGTCAACTCGGAGGCTGATTCACATGGACGACAGAGGCTATCCGGCGGCGCGGGGCGACCCGTCGTCAGCCTGTGTCGCCTTGGCTGCCGGCTTGACGCTCATCCTTGCGTCGGCAGCACAGGCTGACGAGCGCGTGCAGTTTCAAAGCCTCGACGAGAAACTCACCTTGACGGCCTTCCTCGATCGACCCGCGCGAGCGGAGCCCGCGCCCGCCGTGGTGATGCTGCATGGCTGCAGCGGTCTCAGCTCCGCGAAAGGGCCATTCCCGATCTACCGCGATTGGCGCGATTTCTTCGCCGCCAAAGGGTATGTGACGCTTATGGTCGACAGCGCCGCTTCGCGCGGTTTCGGCCAGACTTGCACGATCGCCGTCAAAGATCGGACCGACCGCATGTGGGCGGAGCGCCCGTCCGACGCTTACGCCGCCTTGGCCTTTCTCCAATCTCAGCCTTTCGTCATTCCCAACAAGATCGCGCTGATCGGCTGGTCGCAGGGCGGAGGCGTCGTGCTTGAGACGATCCCCACTCGTAGCCTCGGGCGGCCCAAGTCTTCGCCGACCCACGACTTTGCGGCGGCAATCGCCTTCTACCCCGGCCTTTGCAGTGACAAATCGCAGGCGACACATCTCAACGCGCCAACGGAGAGCTGGACGACGTCGATCCCTTTGCTCGTTCTTCAAGGAGAGCTCGATAATTGGACTCCGGCGAAGCCCTGCGAGGCGTTCCTGCGCGGCGCGCAGGCGCGTGACGCGCCGGTGACGTTTCAGATTTACCCCGGCGCTTATCATAGCTTCGACGCTCCCGACATGCCGATTCACACGGTCGAGCCTTATCGCAGGAACGACTGGGCGCCGATCGAAGGCACGAATGAAGGGGCGCGCACCGATGCGCGCAAGCGCGTCTGGCAATTTCTCGCGGAACATTTCGGGATGAAAGCAGCGCCATAGAGCGAGCAGCGCGCGGCCTTCTGGAACGACGAGCCGCTGCTTCGCTCCACGAACCGTTTGTTCATCGGGACATCGAGCCGGCGCGCCTTGATTTCGGTGCAACGGTGTTCAGGTGCGCTGTTTGACGCTCGACAACTGCAACCTCCTGCCGTCGAGTTGATCCGTCGCCGCCGTCACGCGATATTGGCGCGCGCCGCGACAGGGTTGCTGCAAACCAGGGGCTCGTCCTATGACTCGTTTGGCGCCTCCGCTTGCGCGGGCCCAGGCATTCTGTGACCTTCGCGGCATTCCAACAGTGCGATCGACGACGGTTTTTGCGACTGTTCTTTTTGCTTTCGTCCCTTGCTCATTCGAAGCGAAGGCGACTTCCGCTGTCGCCGTATGGACGCCTGACGCGACGTTCATCGCTGCGGATGCAACAATGATCCATTACGAAAACAAGGCGATAAGCTGGAAAATTTGCAAGATAAATGTTTCCGGCAAAATCTTTTGGGTTTCCGCAGGGATTTCTCGAGACGTCGGCGTAGGTTTCAGCGTGAAACAACTGGTTGACGACGCAATGGCTCGCGGCTCTTCCCTTGCGCAGAAAGTATCAATCTTTGAATCGGAAGCCACCAAGGGTCTAACAGTCGAAATGAATATGGTTTATAAATCAAAACGCGACATTTTCAATCAAAACTTCAACCATCGAGACGTTCTGGAGGTGATGTTCTCAGGTTACGAGAATGGAGTTAATTATTTGTTGGTGCGTTCGTTTTCATCGTACTTTGATTTCATAAATAAGACGGTAAAAATAATTACAAACGACAGAATGAATTGCCCGTGTGATGATAATTCAGGGTACGCTGTAGGTAATCATTCTGCTATTGACTCTGAGCTGAGACAAAATCCTGGGCTATTGAATTCTCCACTTGGAACAGGCGACGCACTGAGGCAACTGATCGGGCTTGAAATTGCATTGACGCCGAGGGACGTCGGTCCTCCTGTTTCGATCGTCGAAATCCGAAAAGGCGTTCCTCGTTGGATCGACGAAGGCGCGTGTGGGCCGGGCCAGACAAACAAGAAGTGACGGCATCGATGAATGATTGTGGTCTAGCTTTGCCGTCTACCGTCCGACTTTTGAATGTCCGCTCTACCGCCTCTTTTCGAGAGACTGCCGCCAGGCCCTTTCCGGCCAGCTCCGAAGATTCAAACTCGCCTACGATCCGCCGGATCGAGCCGTCGGGCGTCCGGCGGGCGGGGCGCCATAAGAAATCTCCGGCGCCGGCCGGCCACGCCGCCCGGCGGCGCGCAGAGCGGTCAAGGCTCGCGAAGCGACCGCGTAGGGGCTTGGCCTCGAGGGCGAGCGCGACGATGGCGGACGGGGGACATCGTCGATGGGCGCTGTCAGCCTGACTGCGTCGCAACCCGCCCGGACGTCCTCCGGGGATCATCCCGGTCATCCGCGCCGTGGCGCCGCCGTCTTGCGACGGGGGAAGCCGCGCTTACAGGCGAGGGCCTGATTCGGCGTGGCGCCGCCGAGCGGCCAAGCCCGTATCGCGGGCCACAGAAGCCGCCGGCCGCCCGCCTGAAAAGCCCACGCCCCCGGTTTGGCATTGCCGGCGCTTGCGGG
>PLRT01000007.1 GCA_003164915.1 Hyphomicrobiales bacterium
TGCCCATGTCGCGCACCGACTCGGTGAGGCTGGTGAGCAGCCATCCGCCGGGTTCTGTTGCGTTATAGAGAGCTTCGAGCGTCCGGTACTGATGCTCGCGATCAAAGTAGTAAAGCACGTTGCGACAAAAGACGACGTCGAAGAGGCGCCGGAACGGATAGGGCTGCGCTTTCAGGTTCAATCGTCGAAACGTGCACATTGGCCGGATTTGCGGCACGATCCGATACTCATTGTCGTCGGTGTGCGCGAAGTAGCGATTCAGAAAATGCTCCGGCGTTTGCTCAAGATGGGACATGCCATAGATGGCGGATTCGGCGTGCTTGATCACGGGGGCGCTGATGTCGGTGCCGAGAATTGAGAAACAATTCGCGGCCTGCTCGCAGCCGAGCGCCTCGGCGATCAGCATCGCCAGCGTATAGGCTTCGTCCCCGGTTGCAGTCGCGGCGCTCCAGATTCGCACTTCGCGCTGATGCGCCAACAACGGCAGAATGCTGTCGCTGAAGAATTTTAGAACCTGCGGTTCACGAAAGAAGTAGGTATGGTTCGTCGAGGCGGCATGCATGACCGCCAACTGGACCTCCTCCTTGAGGCCTGTCTCTACGTCGATGGCGAGGTCGTCGAGATTGTCGATATTGAAACGTTCGAGCACACGGGCCAGTCGCTGAGCCAGCAGTTCCTTCTTCTTTTCGGCATAATGAATCCCGCACCGCTCGTTCAGCCACAAGCGAATGCGCTCGTAGCCCGCGTCGCCAAACTTCTCGATAAGAGCTGCCTCGGCCATCACGCCCGCCGTCTTTCTGCGAGCTGTTCGCAGTCGATCACGATGGCGACGTCGCCGGAAGCCAGAAGAGCGCAGCCGAAGCTGGCGCGGATTTTTTGCAATTGTCCTTGCAGAGGCTTCATCACCACCTGCTGCGGATCAAAGATCTCGTCGATGGGCAGACCGATCTGCCCGGCGCTGGTGTTGAAGACGACGATGATAAGCTTCTCCAGCGGGGTCATGTCGGACGCCGGCTCGCCGTAATAGGTCTGTAACCGGCAGATCGGGATCAAGGCGTCGCGCACCCGCACCATTTCGGCCCCGTCCGCGGCGGAAACGCGCGTGATCTGCTCAGTTCCGGGTCGGAAAATCTCGGCGACCACGTCGATGGGTGTGGCGTAGAGGCGTGCGCCGACCCGCATCACCAGGGAGTCGAGGAAAGCCAGCGTCTGCGGAATGGCTAGAACAACCGTCGAGCCCTGCCCTCGTTGACTGCTGATCGAAATGCGCCCGCGCAATTCCTTCATGGCGCTGTTCAGCACGTCCATGCCGACGCCACGCCCGGAAAGGTTGGTGACCGTCTCGGCGGTCGAAAAACCGGGCAGAAGGATCAGCTTCCAAAGAGCGCTATCTTCTGGTTGCTCTTCGGGACCGACCAAGCCACGCTCGCGCGCGCGGGCGAGAATCCCTTCGCGGTCGAGACCGCGCCCGTCATCGGCGATGGTGATCTGGATGTCGCCGCCGACGGCGGCGGCCGCGAGCGTGATTCGCCCCTTGGCGGACTTGCCATGCGCCTCGCGGTCATCGGCCGCCTCGAGGCCATGATCGGCGGAATTACGCACCAGATGCACCAGCGGCTCATAAAGGCGATCGGCAACGACCTTGTCGATCGCGGTTTCCTCTCCCTCAAGCACAAGATCGATCTGCTTCCCGGTGGCCCGCTCAAGTTCACGCACCGTCCGGCGCATTCGGTGGAAGACATCGCCGATCGAAACGAGGCGCAGCTCAGCAGCGGCGTCCTGCACCTCGCGCACCACCAGCATGAGCCGATGGGCGGACTTCTCGAATTCTGTCAGCTCAAGTCCGGCGAGGTCAGAAGAGCGAATTGTCTCGGAAACGCTCAGAGATAATTCGCCGACAAGATCCATAAGGCGAACNNGTATCAAGCAAACTCATCGGCGTGAATCGCTCATATTGCGCCGTTAAACGCGCAAGCGCGTCAGGATTATTACATATAGGCAAATTGAGTTATTGCGATTTTGCAAATAACAACAATTATCGCACCATCATGTGCGCACGTTTGCTTATGATTCCATCTACACTCCGTCTTTCCTTTCTTGGATGAATTCTTTCGATCCCCGAGCGATGACTGGGGGAAAATGTCCGTCTCGGGTTTCGATTTAATTAACATTAATTCTCGTGAGCGTTACAAATTGCGGTTCGCTCCGCGGATACAGTCGAGAACGCTCCGATTACTCTGTAACGCTGCGTCAAATGGTCGCGACAACCTACATACCAAGGCCGCAATTTGACTTAGGAACGCTTCAATTGTGGCCAACTCGATGACGTTGGCGGTCAGCGCCGCCTCGTCATCGTGTGACTCGGCCCGAACATTGACCCCACCCGAATCAAACCGATCAACGGCTTGCGGCGCCGACCGGCGCTCGGCTCCATATCCGAATCTGACCTTTCCCATCCGAGACACTTAAGGGCGGCAGGAAGGGCCCGCTAAGCAAGCCCGGCCAACCGGCTTTGCCAGCTTCAATTTCTCTATTCGGCGTCGCGAGCCGAAGTCGATTCAGCGCTGACTGAGGCGTAGCGGCCATCGCGCTACGCTTTTGTCCATGCGCTACGCGCATATATACTACATATAATATGTGTTTTTTAAATGGGAGGATTTCCGGGAGTCAACCCCGAAATGCCTCAGAACGCTAAGGGCCTCAGAACGCTACGGGAAGAGAAGATGACTTTGTCAAAGATCCAGTCTCAATTGCAGGAACTCGCCGCCACGGTGAAAGACATTCAGCATAAGCTGGAAGTCCTCGCGGCTTCGAAGATCCCGGCGCCAGCCGAACCGATCCCGGTCCCAGCCCATATCGCCAGAAAATACCCATATCTGCCGACAGATTGGCCGGTGGTCGGGGGCCGCGGCGCCAATCTCGCCGTACCAGACATCTTCGGCAGCGACGCCTACCGCGACGCCTACAGGGAGGGACCGAAAAGAGAGATCTATGTCGCCGCTTCGGCCGGTCTCGCACGCGTCGCGAACGCCCTCAACATGCCGATTTACAAGGTCTCGACGTGTGCCGAAAACCGCATGCCTGATCGCATGGCCGAGCTGCGGGCCGACGCGTACGCCTCGACATGGTTTTGCGGCGGCCACTATGTCTCGGATGCCGACTTCGACGACTGGTTCCCCAGCCACTTTCGCGTGACGAGGCCGCCCGCGAAAAACAGCCCCGTCAACGCGGCGCCAAGGGCCATCACCGTCGCGTTGCCTGACGACATGGCGCCGTCGCAGTTCGATCGCGAGTTCGATGAGGCCGTGAGAGTGGCGGCAATCGACGAATGGGTCATGTCTCGTGAGGGCCGCGAGCATTGCAT
>PLRT01000257.1 GCA_003164915.1 Hyphomicrobiales bacterium
TCATGGACGGCGACCATACATTGGAACGCTGCCGTGAGGTCACGGAGGACGTCCTGCGAAGGGTCTTCGACCAACTTTCCGTGCAAAGCGTGATGCTGGAGGGAATGCTGCTGAAGCCTAACATGGCGCTTCCCGGCTTGAACTGCGCCAGGCAGGAGACGGTGGACGCGGTAGCCGACGCAACGGTGAAAACTCTGCTGCGCGTCGTCCCGGCCGCCGTTCCGGGGATCGCATTTCTGTCCGGCGGCCAATCCGGCGAATTGGCTTCCGCTCGCTTGAACGCGATGAACGTCCTGTTCAAAGGGGCGGGGTCGCGACCGCCTTGGGCCCTGGCGTTTTCGTTCGCGCGCGCCATTCAGCGGCCGGCTTTGGAGATATGGAAGGGCGAGCCGGCAAATCTTGCGGCCGCCCAGAAGGCTCTCCTTCATCGAGCCAACTGCAACCGGGCGGCGCGCCGTGGCGAATATGGCGTGGCGATGGAAGCGGCGTGAGCGCAACGAGGGGCGTCCCCAAGGACATGACGCCCGCGACATGGCGAGCGCGAAATTGATTTCCGCCCAAAATGAGCTCCTGCAACTCTATTTCGTTCGACACGGTGGAACCGCGCGGTCGCTCAGCGGCCAGCATACCGGGCGCACGGATGTTCGGTTGACTGCGGAAGGCGAAGATCAGGGGCGCCAGCTGAGACCGTGGCTGCAAACGATTCCGTTTACGCATGTGCTGGCCAGTCCGCGGCGGCGCGCGCGACGAACCTGCGAACTGGTCGGACTGTTGTCGGCAGCCGAGATCGAACCGGATCTGTCCGGGAGGGACTATGGCGATTACGAAGGGCTGCGTTCCGAGGACATTTGCAAGGAACGACCGGGCCGGAGCATCTTTCGCGACAGTTGTCCGAACGGTGAATCGGCCGACCAGATTCTCGAGCGCGCCGATCGGCTCATCGCTCGCCTTCGCACGCTCGAGCGCAACGTCGCGCTGTTCTCGCATGGCCAGTTCGGGCGCGTCCTGGCCGCGCGATGGATCGGCGCGCCGGTGTTCGAGGGACAGCATCTCGCGCTCCACGGCGCTTCGCTCGGCATCCTCGGCCACGAACCTCACCATCCCGAGACGCCGGTCATCGCGCTGTGGAACGCCGCCCCGCAATTCCTGCCCCACATCCAATAGACGCGTTCCGTGCTGACCCTTCGCTTGAAAGGACGAGCGACATGCTCAAGAATTGGCGGGCGAAAGAAGAGGACGTGGACGCGATCGCCGCGGCGCGACAGAAAGACCCCTTCGCCGTCCTGGGACCGCACCTCACCGCCGAAGGATGGGCGATACGGGCGTTCGTCACAGATGCGCTCGGCGTGCGCGCGATCACGCGCGAAAGGGCCCCGATCGTCGAGCTCGCGCGCCGCAAGGGCGACTTCTTCGAGGGGTTGATCCCCGGCGCGAAGGAGCGCCCTGCCTACCGGCTCGAAGTCACGCGCGCCGATGGCGTCGACTCGTATGAGGACGCTTACGCTTTCGGCCCTGTGCTGGGGCCGCTCGACGATCACCTTCTGGTCGAGGGCTCGCACACGCAGCTCTATCGCCGCCTCGGCGCCCAGCTCGTCCGCCACGAGGGCGCAGACGGCGTCGTTTTCGCAGTTTGGGCGCCCAACGCGGCGCGGGTGTCGGTCGTCGGCGATTTCAACCAGTGGGACGGACGCAAGCACCCGATGCGCAAGCGCATCGACAGCGGCCTTTGGGAGATCTTCATCCCGCAGTTGAGCGTCGGCGCCGTCTACAAATACGAAATCGTCTCCGCCGACGGCGTGGTGCAGCCGCTCAAAGCCGACCCCTTCGGCTTCGAGGCGGAAATGCGCCCTTCGACCGCATCGATCGTCGCCCGCACGACGGATTTCTCCTGGAGCGACGCCGAATATCTCGAGAACCTCAAACAGGGCGAAGCGCGGCGCCGGCCGATTTCGATTTTCGAGGTCCACCTCGGCTCATGGCGGCGTGGCGACGACAATCGCTTCTTGAGTTACGACGAGCTCGCGGATCAACTGATCCCCTACGCCGTCGATCTCGGCTTCACCCATCTCGAGCTTCTGCCTGTCAGCGAGCATCCGCTCGACGCCTCGTGGGGCTATCAACCGATCGGCCTGTTCGCGCCGACGCGGCGCCACGGCGAGCCGGAGGGCTTTGCGCGCTTCGTCGATTGCGCCCATGCCGCGGGGCTCGGCGTGATCGTCGACTGGGTCCCCGCGCATTTCCCCACCGACGCGCACGGCCTGGCGCATTTCGACGGCGGGCCGCTCTATGAGTATGCGGATCCGCGCAGGGGCTTTCAACCCGACTGGAACACCGCGATCTACGACTTCGGCCGCAAGGAGGTCGCCAATTTCCTTTGCGCCAGCGCGCTCTATTGGATCGACNNGCGCGATGACGATCGCGGAGGAATCGACCGCCTTCTCGGGCGTCTCGTCGCCGACCAACGTCGGCGGCCTGGGTTTCGGCTTCAAGTGGAACATGGGTTGGATGCACGACACGCTCGAATACATGTCGCGCGACCCGATCTATCGGCGCTGGAGCCACAACAAGATGACCTTCGGCCTCCTCTACGCCTTCGCCGAGAATTTCATCCTGCCGATTTCGCATGATGAGGTCGCTCACGGCAAAGGATCGGTGGTCGGGAAAATGCCTGGAGACGAATGGCGCCGCTTCGCCAACGCGCGCGCCTATTNNATGGGCCAGGAATTCGGCCAGACCAGCGAATGGAACTGCGACGAGGCCTTGCCCTGGTGGCTGCTCGCCTTCCGGCCGCACCAGGGCCTTCAGGCGTTGGTGAGCGACCTCAACCGTCTCTATCGCGAAACGCCGGCTCTCTATGCGCGTGACTGCGAATCGCAAGGTTTCCGCTGGATCGTCGTCGACGACGACATGCAGTCGGTGCTGGCGTTCCTGCGCATGGGCGAAGACGGCGATCCCCCGGTCGCGGTCGTTTGCAACTTCACCCCTGAAGTGCGCCGCAACTACCGCATCGGATTGCCGTACAGCGGACGATGGCGCGAAGCGCTCAACACCGACGCGGCGCGCTACGGCGGCTCCAACGTCAGCAATATGGCCGCCATCGACGCCGAAACGCGTCCTCTGCACGGCCTTCCCGCATCGGCCGCGCTGATCCTGCCGCCGCTCGCGACGTTGTTCCTCGTTTATGCGGCGACGTGAACGCCGTCTCCGCCGGAAGCGTGGTCGTCGAATGAAAGGCCTTCACGACGGCGCGACTTCCGCAGATCGCCGCACGCACGACAGAGAATGTCGACATTTTGTCTCGTTTCCCCACTCGCGCTACCCTGGCGCATGTCCGACCCGCCCCAACGCCACACCCTCCCGACGCCGGAAAGTCCGCCGAATGTCAGCGCGTCGGCCAAGCGGCGCCGGTGAATTGTCCGGAAGGTCCGGACAGATAGGCGCGACCAACTTCTGGAGACGAGCCGATGAACGTCTATCGCCTGGATCCGATTGAACCCGGCCATCCCGCGTGGCGATTTTCCGACGAAAAGGACACGGTTTGGGCCTGCGCTCCGACGGCGAAGCGAGCGCGCGAACTGGTCGCCGCCAAGTCCGGCTTCGCCAAGCACGGCGCCGAGGGGGACCAATCGCCTTGGCAAGACGAGGCTGTCACCTCCTGCGTCCTTCAACCGACCATGTCCCTGATGAGCCCAGAAACCGTCGTCAGGGAAGACGGCAGCCTTGTCGACTTCTGAGCCGACGCGCGGCGGCGCTTGTCGCCGAACCGGCGCACGGATGACAGGGCGCCGATCCACCCGCCGAGTTCAGACCAATCGCCGCGGCGACTCGGCGGCCCTCCCTCACATGAACAAGAGAGTCGCGACTGGCGCGATCCTGGGCGGTGAGGCTAAAGGCGCCCCATGAAGGCGAGGACGACGACGACGATCAGGATGAAGCCGACGATGCCGACGCCGCCGTGGCCATATCCGTATCCGTAGCCCCAATACGGGAGGACGCTGCCGCCTCCCAGTCCGCCGAGCAGGAGCAGGAGAAAGACGCAGACAAGGATGAATCCGACAAGCGACACGGCGGCTCCTGCGGCCCGAGAAACTCGAAAGACTCGACGCCACGCCGCCGCCCCCTTTCGGGTGGCGGCCGATATGGCGGACGCGACAGGAAAAAGGGACGGTCGCATCGGATCTAGCACCGCTGCGACCGTCAGTGCGCAAGCGCCGGTCAATTGGGGGACAGAGAAACCCGCGCTCGATGCAACTGACGATGCGGCAAACTCGGCTCGCACGAAAGGATCGGATTCTACNNCCAGCGATATCGCGTCACGACGACAATGGGACGCGGCGCGGGCGATCATCCGGCCGGGGCTGGAGTGGTGGGTCGGGCTTCCGTTCGATCGCCAACCCCGCGAACCTCGCGCCCGCCGCCCGCGATCAACGGATCGAAGCGCCCCAACTCACAAATCGACCGTCGGGGATCATCTGCTTCAAGATTGGCAGGACGGCCTCGACAACCGCCGGCGTGTCGAAGAATTCGACGATCAGGGGAAGGTCGACCAGCACGCGCAAGACATCGGCGGCCCGCGCCTCGCCGCGCTCGCCCGTTCCGGCGATGCCGCGAAGGACGGTGACTTGCTTGAGCCGGTGCTTGTCGTGCAGGAGAGTCAGAACCTCGTGGATCAGGCTCTTGTGCCGCCCCTGCTCGGCCTCGGTCAGATAGATTCGAACGACTGTGAGGTCGGTATCCATGGCGCCCTCCTCAGAAGCTTCGGGCGATGTACACGCCTCCTGTGACGGCTACGAGCCCGAAGACAACCGACAGGAGAACGTAGAGCAGACTTTTCGCCAGTTCGCCCTGCTCCGCAAGGAGAAGCGTCTCCATGGCGAACGTCGAGAAGGTCGAAAACCCACCGATGAAGCCGGTCAATATGCCGAGCCGCAGCAACGGACTGATTGTCAGCCGCTCGAGAGTCTCCTCGAACAGGAAACCCATCAGGAAGCAGGCGAGGAGATTGATCGACAGCGTCGCGTACGGAAACTCACGCCCGTAAATCGCCTGAACCAGATTTGTCATCGCGTATCGGGCCCAACACCCCAACACGCCGCCAATGGCGATTGCTACATAGGCCCACATCTCGATCCGATCCGGACATTGGTTAGAACAGCGAAATAAGCAAAATCAATACCAGAAGGCCGCCGATCAGCGACAGATAGAAATTCAATTGACCTGACTGGATCAATCGGAACCGCTTCGCGACAGCGTTGACGATCCTTATCAAGGGAACGAAGAGATAGGGGCCGAATATCGGCGCCACGTCGTGACTGAACGACAGCCTCTTGATGAAGTAAGGCTGACGGCTTTCTTTCGCGGTTTCTCGTTCCGTCTCGACTGTCGGACGGTAGATGAAGCTGTAGAACGTCCGCAGCGCGTTCGAGAACGTGAGGGCGGTCGTCGCCGCGCGCGGGGGCGCCTCGCTTGCGCCGCCGTACCAGACCGGCGCCGTCCGGATTGGCCTGCGGTTGGTCAGCAGCAGCAGCGCGATCGGCACAATCGCCAACAGCGGCATCGCAATGACCAGCTTGCTCGGCGAGATGAACGAGAATTTCGAGGTCAGAGGCACGAGCAGCCAGCCGTCGCGCATGGAGTCAGGGGCGTTCGAGGCGAGGGTCGCCGAGACCGCCCCCCCGAGTTCGGACAACCAGATCGGCATGCCCGCGGCCAGAGCGAGAACGAGAAGGCCAAGGGCGCCCACGGCGACGGCGTTCGACCACGGGGCCCCTTTCGCCGACGGATCGCGCTCTCGTCCGAGAAGCCCGATCCCGAACGCCTTGACGAAAGTCGCGAAGGCGATCGCAACCGTCAGCGCCAGGCCGGCGCCGGCGAGCGCCGCCACCAGACGGCTCGCCAGACTTGCCAGGTGGAACCCCTGAAAGAAGGTCTGAAACAGATACCACTCGCTGACAAATCCGGCTTGCGGAGGCATTGCCGACAGGCTCATCGCCGCCAGCAGCGCGCCGAGTCCGAACGGCCAAGGGCTGCGCTGCAACAATCCGGACTGGACGAGGGCGTAGCTTCCGGTCTGCCGATAGACCCCATCCGCGGTGAGGAACATCGCCCCTTTCGCGAGCGCGTGGCCCGCCAGATGGATGAGCGCGACGGTCCAAGCCAGGCCCGCGAGGTCGCCGAGCCCATCCTGGCGGAACATCAACGCGGCGCCGAGCAGACAGACCGCTATCGATCCGTTCTCCGCCGACGAAAGGCTCAGCAACTCACGCCATCCTTCTTCCTGGAATGCGTAGAGCGCCGTGAGAATCGCGCTGGCGACGGCGGCGACGACGACAAAAATGCCCGGCAAAGAGACCGGCCATCCCGGCGACGTTGGCAACCATTCGAGGAGACAGCGGCTGAGCGAAAAGAAGGCGGCGTTGAGGACGAGGCCGGAAAGAAATGCCCCGGTCGCTCCGCTTCCGGCGCCGTAAGCCGCCGGGAACCATTCGTAGAACGGCAGGAGGCCCAGCTTGGCGCCGAAGCCGACGAGAAGCAGCAGGGCGACAAAGCATTGCTCCGACAAGGGCAGCGCGCGCATCGCCGCTGCGAAGCCGGAGAACGAAAGGCTGCCGACCTGGTTGGCCAGAAGAACAAAGGCGAGCATGAGCGCCACGGCGCCGGCTTCAAGAAGGGCGAGCATAAACAGAGCCGGCCTGCCCACGCCCGCGCTCAACTTCTCGCCGAGGAGCATGACCGCGCCGCCGAGACTCATGATTTCCCAGCTCATGAGAAATGTCGCGGCGTCCTGCATGCCCAACACGCCCAGCGCGCCGATCAGGCTTGCGGCCGCGCCGAAGATCCACTGCGCCTGACGCTTGGCCGGCGTACCGAGCCAAGCGGCCAGGATCGCCGACGGCAGGCCAAACCCCATCAGCCACAGCGCGCTCGGCGCGAGAAAGAAGCGCGATCCCAGTCCGTCAATTCCGAATGGCGTCGAAACCGCCGGCGTCCCGCCCGGCAGAGCGACGAGCGCCGCGGCGAGGGCTGCGACCCCGCCGAGGCCGAGCAGCGCTCGAGCCAAGCCAATCCGGACGCCGGCAAGGCCAAGCGCCGCCGCAGCGAGCCAGCACGAGACCGCGAGCAGCAGCAGCTCATTCGCCATGCCGTCCTCCAGCCGAGCGTCGCGGCGAACGCCCCAGAAACATCAAGAAGGCGCCGATCAGGGCCGCCGGGTTTGGAGGGCACCCCGGCAGATAGAGGTCCACCGGCAGAATGCCCTCGAGCCCGTTGGCGCAGGCGTAACCGTCGCCCGACACGCCGCCGGAAATTGCGCAGGCGCCGACCGCCATGACCCATCGGGGTTCAGGCATCGCTTCGTAGGCGCGCAGCAAGGGGTCGCGCATCGCGTAAGTCACGGGCCCCGTGACGAGCAGCAAATCGGCGAAGCGGGGCGAAGGCGTGAAGAAGACGCCAAACCGATGGAGATTGTAGAAGGGATTGTTGAGCGCCTGCAGTTCGGATTCGCAGCCGTTGCACGAGCCGGCGTCGACATGGCGGATGTGGAGACTGCGGCGAAAGCCCTTGCGGGACTCGGCTGGGCTTTCTGCGCCGCGCAGAGCCGCGTCGTCACGCCCGAATACGAGATCGGAGCGCTTGGTCGTCCCCAACGCCCAGTCGAAAGAGGAGGAAGCCGCCCCGGTCGGACACGCCTCGACGCAGAGCTGGCAGACCACGCAGCGCCCGTAATCGACCTCGAGCCGCTGCCGCTCTCCGGGTTCGGATTGGACGACGATCGCGCCGGTCGGACACGCTCCGGCGCAGGCCGCGCAGCCCTCGTCGCAGCGGCTCGCGTCGAACCTGGGCATCCCCAGCACGCCCTCCTGGCCGTCCGGCCCGTCGCCGCTCGGCCAGCGCGTCGTCGCCCTGCCCTCGAGCAAGCCGTAGAGAGTCCACAGCGGCATCGGCGACTCCTTAGCGATCGCAACCGGCGACGGTGAGGCCGAAGCTCGCCTCGTTGATGGCGTAGTCCATCATGTTGCTGTCGTGCACCGTGAACGGGAAGGCGCGCCAATTCGAAAACGACGGCGACTTGATCTTCACGCGCGCAAGGGCGCCGTCGGCTGCGAAATGGACCGCATAGAAGAGCGCGCCGCGCGGAGATTCGGCCCAGCCGAGCCCTTCGGCTCCAGGGGGCGGGTTGCATTCCGCTGCGATCGGGCCGCCATCGAGCAGCAGCAGAATCCGCTGCATGAGCCCGAAGCTCGCGTCGATCTCCGCCATCCGCACCTGGGCGCGGGCATGCGCGTCGCCGGCTTTCTTGACGGGCACGGTCAAAGGCAGATCGGCGTAAGCGGCGTAGGGGTGATCGCGGCGAAGATCGAGATCGACGCCCGACGCGCGCGCGATCGGCCCCGTTGCGCCCTGATCCTGCGCGACCCGCGCGCTGAGCACGCCGGTCGTCATCAGCCGATCGAGATGACTGTCGCTGTTCTCCAGCCGGTCGACATATTTCGCGACGTCTGCGCGCAGCGCCTCGAGCGATTCGCTCAGCCATGACCCGGGCTGCAAGTCCCGACGGAGCCCGCCGGGCTTGACGAGACCGCGGAGAAAGCGACTCCCGGTGAGCTTGCCGTTGATCTGCTTGGCTCGCTCCTCCAGCAACTTGCCTTCCGCTTCGCCGACCTTGAGCGTCGTCGTGTTGCAGAGGTGGCCGAAGTAGTGGAGGTGGTTGTACAAACGCTCGAGCTCTGCGAGCAGCGAGCGAAGCCTCAACGCCCTCGGCGGAACGGCGCATCCCGCGGCTTGCTCCACCGCCTGGCAGAAGGCGAGCGCGTGACCGAAGCCTCCGACCGCGGACACGCGCTCGGCCAGCGTCACGCCGTAGGCCAACCCGCGTCCCTCGAACCGCTTTTCCATTCCGCGGTGCTTGAAGAACAACTGCGGATGATAGTGGATGATGTGCTCGCCGACGTATGCGAAAATGAACTCCGCCGATTCGACGACATCCGCGCGCACCGGGCCGAACGGCAGGCGCTGGACATCGCGGTTGGCGATTTCAGGCAGTCCCCGAGCGCTCGGTTCGAGCGGCATTTCGAGGCCGGCGGGATAGTCGAGGCTCATCGGCGGCGCCGGCGGTCGCGCCCCGGGGTGCAGCACGAGCCGCTGGGGCTCAGGTTGACCGGCGAACGAGACGCCGAACAGATCGCTCATCTCACGCTCGTACCAACTGAGCGAAGGACGGATGTCGGCGACGCTGGGAACGGGGCCGTCCGGCGTGCAGCGCCAGACAATGAAGCCCTTGTCGCCGGGCTCGCTGGCGACGTAACGCAGCTCGATCCGTTCCGCCACGTTCCGCCAAGCGTACGCGAACCGCGGACGCCCACCGCGTCGAAGCAACGCCCCCACCAGCGTGGGCAGGTTCTTCGGCGCGATCGTCAATGGCTCGAGCGGAATCATCGCGGCGCTCCGACGCCAGAATGCGCAATCGCAATCAGGTAGTTCCAAACGCCGGACGGCCACCACAAACCCAGAACGAGAACCGCGATCAGGGCCGCCCACATCGGCCCGACGCACCACGCGCTCAGTCGGCGGGCGATCGGCGGGTCGGCGGGCGATCCGTAGTACATGACGCGGAAATGGTTCATGAAGCCGACGAAGATGACGATCAGCAGCGCCGCCATGACATAGACGGCCCAAGCGAAGGCGGGTTGAAGCCCTGCCCTCATGATCGTGAGTTCGCTCGAGAAAAGCCCGAAAGGCGGCGCGCCGGTAATCGCGACGGCGCCGGCCAGCCACAGCCCGCCAGTCGTCGGGAAATATTCGGCGACCCCGCGGATCTGCCCGATACGCTTGGTGCCGTAGGCGCGCATCATGTTGCCGGCGCCGAAGAACATCAGCGACTTGTTCAGAGAGTGATTGAGCATGTGGTAGAACGCGCCCGCGATTCCGAGGGGACCGCCGAATCCGAAGCCGAGCGCGACCACGCCCATGTGCTCGATGCTCGAATAGGCCATCAGGCGCTTGACTCCGCGCTGGCGAACGATGAACAGCGCGCCGACCAGCAACGAAAAGGCGCCGAGGAGAACGAGCGCGAGCTGAGGGACGAGGCTCGGGCCGGCGGACTCGACAATGGCGAGAAAGCGAAAGATTCCCACCATCGCGGTGTTCAGCAGCGCCCCGGACAGCATGACCGAAACGGGCGCGGGTCCTTCGCTGTGGGCGTCCGGCAGCCACGCGTGCATCGGCGCCAAGCCGACTTTCGTTCCGTAGCCGACGAGAACGAGGAGGAACGCCAGCGTCAGCAAAACCGGGTTGATCTGCGGCGCCGCCGCCGCCAGCGTCGACCAGGTCATATTGTAGGTCGGTCCGAGGACGAACGAGCCGCCCCAATAGAACAGCACCGTCCCGAGCAGCGCCAGGCTGATGCCCGCCGAGACGACCATGATGTATTTCCAGGCGGCCTCCATGCTCTCGGCTTCCCGTTCGAAAGCGACGAGAAACGTGCTGACGAGGGTGGTCAGCTCGATCGCGATCCAGTAAATGCCGACGCTGTTCATCAGCGGGCCGGCGAGCGTCGTGGCCCCGAAGCCGGCAAAAAGCGCATAGAACTGGAAGAGCCTGGCGTCCTCGTTCAGCAGCCGCATGTAGCCGACGGCGTAAACCGAGGCGAGGAAGTAGACGATCGCCGTGCACATCACGACCCAGGCCGTCGTCCGGTCGACCAGAATGTAGTCGCTCCAGAACAGCGATTCGCGATCGCCGACGAGGAAAGGCAGCGGCAGCGCGCAACAGAAAGCCACGGCGCTGGCGACGAGGTTGAGCGCCTCGCTCAACCGCGCGCTGCGCAAGACGAGACAGCCGACGATCGCCGCAACCGGCGCGGCGACCATCACATAGGTCAGCGCCCCGATCATCCCACCAGTTTCCTCAGCTCGAGGCTGCTTGTCGCGCCGACGCGCGTCAGCAGATAGCCGACCAGCACGCCGAAACACGCGACGACGATCAGCAAGTCGAACAGGATGACGATCTCGATCAGGAGCGGCATTCCCGGCACGAGAATCTGCGTGCCGAGGAATATTCCATTCTCCAGAACCAGCAGCCCGAGGATCTGACTGATCGCCTCGTGCCGGATCGCCAGCATCAGGAAGCCGATGAGCTTCATCGACAACATGACCGTGAGCGCAAGCGCCGCCACGGTGAGTTCGAGATGATAGGCGGCCGCCACATGGAACGACACGGCCAGCGCGAACATGACGAGAAGCCCGCCCAGCACCATGCTGGTGCTCGGCTGGATGATCAGATGGAATTCGCGATCCACTTGGAGTCGTCGAATGATTCGCCAGATCAGGTAGGGCAGCAGAAGGCCGCGAAAGAGAAACGTCAGCAGGGCGACGAGATAGAGTTCGGGAAAGCCGCCGTAGAATCCGACGACCGCCGACAGTCCGGCGATCATCCACGATTCGGCGGCGAAGGCGTAGAGGTACTTCCGCAGCCATCGCGAGCCGAGCATGACGAAAGACAGCAGCAGGCTGGCGATCGCGAGCAGGCTGAACAAAGACGACGCAAGAGGATGGAGGTGCTGGATGAGCATGCGCGCTAACTCAACTGCGTGCCGACGATGGCCAGAACGGCCAGCACGAACGAGGCGGCGAGCGGTTCTTGATAGCGGTAGAAGCGCAGCCGCGATTGCGCCGTTTCGACCACGACGACCGCACAGGCGACGAGGGCGAACTTCAACAGAAGCGCGACGGCCGCGCCCAAGGCGCCGACGGCCGCGCCTTGAATCGACAGTCCCCACGGCAAGACCAGCACGTTGCAGAAGATCGTATAGAAGATGAACTGCTTCATCGCCGACGCCCATTTCAGCAGGGCGAGAAGCGGGCCCGAATATTCGAGGATTCGCCCTTCCTCGATCATGTACACCTCGATATGCGTGCTCGAATGGATCGGCATGCGATCCGTCTCGACCAGCAGCAGAATGAAGAAGGCCGCGACCAGAAACAGGTGCGCCGGGCTGAAATAGACCGCCGCATCCGCCACCAGCAGGTGATTGACGACGAACGGCAGCATCGCCTTGGCGAGCAGCGTGATCCCGACGAAGACGAGGATGAGCGTCGGCTCGGCGAGAATCGAAACCATGACGGCGCGACTCGAGCCAATCCCGCCGTAAGCGCTGGCCGTGTCCAGGCCGGCCAGAACGATCATGAACGAGCCGAGCGTGAGGATGAGGCCGCCGCCGAGAATGTCGCCCATGTCGGACAACGGCAGCGGAAAGTTGGTGAGAACGGGAATCAGGATCGGCACCGTCAACATGCATGTGAAGGCGACGACGGGCGTGATCCAATAGATCCACGAAGCCGTTTGCGGCGCGACGATCTGCTTGTGAAAGAGCTTCCAGAGATCGCGATAGGGCTGGAAGATCCCCGGCCCTTGCGCGCGTTGCACGCGCTCCTCGAACTGCACGATCAAGCCTTGGAGCAACGGCGCCAGCGTCAGCACCGTCAGCACCTGAGCGATCTGGAGCAGGATGTCGCGCATCGTCACCGCCCGCGATCCGAAGACCGCGCAACGGAAAGAGCCTGATGCTCACGACATACGAATAACCCCCAGCCAGCCAAACGACCCCCTTTTCGCCAACGGCGCGAACAAGGAGTCATCAGCCCCGAGGGCGGTTAAAAGGCGAACTCCATCACCTGGGCGCCGAGCTTAAGTCCGAGCGATTGTTTGTCAATAGGCGGCGTTCAAACGGCGTGACATTGGGCAGCTTCGGTCGGCCGTTCGTCGCGTCACAGAGCGTGACTGTTCCCAAGCAGCGCTCCCCTGTCTGCGTCCCGCGAAGCTCTGAGAGAATGGCCGACGGGGCGGCGACCGCCCTCCTCGTTTCGGCGACTTCGCCTTCCATCGCCTCCGACCGATCCGCTCGCTTTTCCTGCGCGAGACGCCTCGAACCCCATCGCAGAAAGGATGTGCGTATGCGTTCGCTCGGCGCGCCCCTTCCTGGAGTCGGCGGCACACGCCGGCGTGGTCGTCCGGCGCCCTGTTTCCGCGCCCGCGCCTTCCCTGTACAACGGACCCGTGAGCCAGTTCGCCACCATCCTCCGGGTCCGGACCCGCGGCCGCGGGCTCTATGAATTCACCGGCGATCTCGTCGAGTGGGTCGACGCGCATCAGCTCGACACCGGGCTACTCACCCTCTTCTGCCGCCACACCTCGGCGTCGCTGCTGATCCAGGAGAACGCGGCGCCGGCGGTGCGCGACGATCTCGAGGCGTACTTCGAGGCGCTCGCGCCCGAGGACAAGGGCCGCTATTCCCACGACGACGAGGGGCCAGACGACATGCCCGCCCATATCCGCGCCGCGCTGACCGCCGTCAGCCTGTCGATCCCGATCGTCGAAGGCCGGTTGGCGCTGGGAACCTGGCAGGGCGTCTACCTGTTCGAGCACCGCCGCGCGCCCCACCTGCGCGAGATCGCCGCACACCTACTCGCCTCATGAAGCGGCCGGCTGCGCAGCGAGAGCCTGGAGACCGGGGAATGCCGAAATCGAAATACGCCGCCTACCAGCCCGCCGCCCCCTATTTCGATCTGGTCCGTGGGGCGCTGGGCGAGCTGGTCGACGGCGAGCACTTCTTCGACGTCGTCGCCGAGAAGGTGGTCTACGAGGTGCTTTACGACGTCCCGGGTTGGCCGCGCGTCATCAAGGGGCGAGCCGAGCTGATGGCCCGGTTCCTCGGCTATGTCGACGCCATCGCGCTTCAATCCGCCGACAAGCTCGTCGTCCACACCGCCGACGACGGCCGCGTCGTCGTCATCGAATACGAAGTCCATGGAACGATTCTCGGGACGCGGGTGAAATACAACAATCGGTTCTGCTCGATCATCAGGATCGAAGACCGCAAGATCGCGCGCTGGCGGGACTACATGGATTCGCTCGCGGCCTGGAACGCGCTGACGGCGCCCACGCACTGAGCGCTCGGGCCGCCGAGTCGAGGCCATCGCTCAAAGCGGCGGCGACCGACCGGCGCACGCCTTGAGCTGAGTCCAGGCGACGGACCAAAGTCCAACGCCATGGACTGCGCGGGGTCGCGATCGTCGCCGCGAGCGACAGCGCTGCGAGCCAGAGCCCGCCGGCGCCGCTAGCTGACGACATTGTCTTTCTGTTCGGCAGAATCCATCTTATAATCCGTGTTTGTCAATCCAGAAGCCAAGCCGCGGCGAGGCGATCTGCGCAGCGAAATGAAACATGGGCCAAGCCCTTGAAATCCCTACAGACCGCGAAGCCGCGAGCTTCGCCGCGACTGCGTTTGGCGGTCCAAAGCGGCCGAAAACGATGCGTCTCGTTTCGTCGACGTTTCGTTTGGTTTCGCTTCGTTTCGCCGAGGCGACCGGCGCGGGCGCCCGCGCCCTACTCGACCGGCGCCGGCTTGACAGCGAACGGCCCCGGCGCGGGCGCGGCGCTGTTGTCGAAGCGCGGCTTCAGCGCGCCGGTGACGCGGCCGGTCTCGGAGATCCAGCCGGGGGGCGCGGCAACCGTCGGCCCGGTCCCCGGCCCGGCGACGACGTGGACGACGCGATAGCCGCGCTTCTTCAGCTCGGCGAGAAAGGCCGGCATCATCGCCGCCGTCCATGGCCGGTTGTCGTGGAACAGCAGCATGCCCCGCCCCGCCTTCTCCAGCCGGCCCATGATCAGCTTCAGCTCTTCGCCGGGCGTCATCGGAATCCAGTCGGAGGCCCACAGATCCGTGCCGAAGATCGCGACATTGTTGTCGGCGAACCAGGTCCGAAGATCCGCGGTGTCGGCGAAGCCGGGGAAACGGAAGAACGGCGCGTGCAGCTCGAGCTTGCCGAGGTCGGTCGGCTCGCCGGCGGAGAAGTCCTGGCCGTAGGCGTCGCGCTCGACCGCGATCATGCCCTTGAGGATGTCGGCGCGCGCCGCCGACTCGGTCATGAAGGTCAGCGTCGGCTGGGGGTGGGTGTAGGTGTGGTGGGCGACGTTGTGGCCCTCCTCCACCTCGCGCCGCGCCAACGCCGGCAGCGCCTCGACCTTGCGGCCGATGGCGAAGAAGGTTGCGCGCACGCACTGGTCGGCGAGCGCCTTCAGCACCAGGGGCGTCGTGCGTTCGTCGGGGCCGTCGTCGAAAGTGAGGATCACCTCGTGGTCGGCGAGCGGGATCGCCGCCGGATAGGTCTTGAGCCCGACCAGCAGCCCGCCCTTGGTCCCGACCTCGGCGATTCGCGACGTGCCGAGCTTGTCGGGTCCACATTCCGCCGCCGCGGCGGCGGAGGTCGCAGCCAGCGCCAGGGCGAGAGCGGCGAAGCGGGAAAAGGCCATCGCCTCGTGCTTGCCGCGCCGAGCCGGCGACGGTCAAGGCCCTCGCCGCCCTCCCGCCGCGGACGACGAAAAATCAATGTCCGGCGCGACCGTCCGCCCCGTCAGGCGCGCCGCCCGCGCCGCCCTTGCGTTAACCTTGCGCGAGGTCCACGACCGGCCAGGGCGCTGGCTTTAACGAATCGTTACCCCGACCACCCTAGTTTGCGCTAAACCGCTGGCGCGGCCTGCATAAGCCATTCGTCAGCCGACTCGCGTATAGTTCCCCTCTGAGCCGATGACCCAATCCGATCGCCATCCCTTGCGCCTGTTCGCCCATCTCGGATGGATGGCGGCGTTCGCCTTGGCGCTGGCCGCTTGCGGCAGCCCGGAGACGGTGGGCTTCGACGACAGCTATCCCAAGCCGACCGACTATCCGATCCACGGCATCGACGTCTCCAAGTACCAGGGCGTGATCGACTGGAACGCGGTCGCCAGCTCGGGCGTCAAGTTCGCCTGGATCAAGGCGACGGAGGGCGGCGATCATCTCGACGAGCGCTTCCAGGCCAACTGGCAGGGCGCCAAGCTCGCCGGCGTCGCGCATGGCGCCTATCACTTCATGTACTGGTGCCGGAAGCCGATCGAGGAGGCGACCTGGTTCGAGGAGAACGTGCCGGTCGAGGCCGACGCGCTGCCGCCGGTGCTCGACGTCGAGCCGACGCCCGACTCGCGCACCTGTCGCCGCCGCCTCGAGCGCGACCAGGCGATCGCCGACATGAAAGTGGTGCTCGACGAGATGGAGCGCCATTACGGCAAGCGGCCGATCATCTACACCAATCTCGAATTCTACAACGCGATCCTCGCCGGCGGCGTCTTCGCCGAGTATCCGATCTGGGTGCGCTCGACCAAGCACAATCCAGCGATGCGCTACAGCGACCGCGACTGGCAGTTCTGGCAGTACCAGGCCAACGGCGCCGTGCCGGGCATCGACGGCGAAGTCGACCGCAACGCGTTCTACGGCGATCAGAAGCAGTGGCAGGCGTTCCTCAAAGGGCCGCAGCCGGAGGCTTCGGAAACCGCAGCGGCCCCTGCGCCCGCGGCGGCCACGCTATCGACGGCGCAGGCGGCGCTCGCGCCGCCGCAGCCGATCGGCTCCATGAGCCAGGCCACGCCAAACTGACGTCGGGCGCGCTCGCGCCGAGATCGGCGAAGNNCCGGCCGGGCGGCTGCCGTTCACGATGGCGCGCATCGTCGGCCAGCGCGTGCTGATCGCCGGCCACGGGCCGCTCAGGCCCGATGGCTCGCTCGCCCCGCCGCTCGGCAAGGTCGGCCGCGAAGTCAGCGCCGCCGAAGCCTATACGGCGGCGCGATTGACCGGCCTGGCGGTGCTGGCGAGCCTCAAGCGGGCGATCGACGACCTCGATCGCGTCCGCGCCTGGACGCGGGTCTTCGGCATGGTCAACGTCGCGCCCGGCTTCGTCGACATGCCGAGCGTGATCAACGGATTTTCCGACCTGATGCTCGAGCTCTACGGTCCCGAAATCGGCGCGCACGCCCGTTCCGCCGTGGGCATGGCGGGCCTGCCGTTCAATACGCCGGTCGAGATCGAGGCGGAGGTCGAGATCGCGAGCTAGGGCGCGCGCCGCCGCCGCGGCTTCTCCATCGCGATCAGCGCGATCAGCGCCGCGGCGATCGGCAGGTTCTTGAGGATCGGCGCAAACGGGTTCAGCCAATAGTCGGTCGGCAGCGTCAGGCCCGCCAGCGAATAGACAATCAGCAGCGCCAGCATGACGAGGCCGGCCGTCGTGACCCGCCAATTGACCAGCATCATCGCGCCGAGCACGAGATTGACCGCCGCGCCGCCGAACAGCGCGAGATCGGCGAACGGTCCGCGCACGCCGGCCTCGGCGAGCATGACGTAGGACTCGGCGACCGGAAAGAGCCCGAACGACACGGCGCCAGTGCCCAGCCACAACAGCGCGATCGCGAGGCGCAGCAACGGCTGGACGAAATAGAGCCGCGCCCGCCACAGGTCGGCGATCGTCGCCGGTGCGCGCGCCAGGCTTGCACCGAGCGAGCGCGGCGGCCGGCCGAGCGCAGCGGCCGCGCCGGCCGGATCGCCGACATTGCCGCGTTCGAGCGCCGCGACCAGCTCGCGGTCGCCGGGGCCGACCTCGACGATCTCGTTCGCCCAGGCCAGCGCCGCCAGCGCGAAGCGCGGCAGCGGCAGGAAGCTGGCCGGGCCGAGGCCGAGCCAGGCGCGCAGATCGCGCTCGAGGTCGTCGGTCGTCATCGCTTCGGAACCGACCGCCTCGACGCTCGGCGGAACCTCCGGCGCGAGCGCGAGCCTGGCGATCAGCGCCGCGAGTTCGTCGACGTGCAGCGGCTGCACGCGCCAGCTTCCCGGCCCGAGCCGCGGCGGCAGCGGCAGCGCGGCGAGCGCGGCGAAGAAGTCGCCGACCGCCCCGCCCGCCCCGAGCGCCAGCGACGGCCGCACCAAACAGATCTCCAGCCCCTCGACTTGGCCGAGCGCCGCTTCGCCCTCGCCCTTGCTGGCGAGCAGGCGCGAAGGATCGTCTGGCGCGGCGCCGAGCGCGGAAACATGGACGAGGCGGCGCACGCCGGCGAGCTTGCACGCGGCGGCGAGCTGGGTCGGCCCGTCGACATGCGCGGCGCGCAGATTGTCGACCCGCGCGTCGCGCCCCTGCCCGGCGCAATTAATCACGACTTCGATGCCGGAGAGCTGCTCGGCGAGCGCCGACGTCGCGCCCTGAGCGATGTCGAAGACGTCGCGGCTCGGCGCCGCCGCCGCTTCTCCCGCCTCCGCCAGCGCCGCGACGACGCGCCGGCCGATGAAGCCGCCGCCGCCCACCACCAATATTCTGCCCATGAATGCTCCCCCGAAAGCCTTATTTTTATGATTTCCAGACTAGCGATTCGCCTTGGTCTTGTCTCGCGCCGTCGCGGCGAACCGCGCGCCAATCGACGAAAGACGGGCGCCAAGGCGCTTGCTTCCCGCGGCGCTTGCGGCAAAAGTCGGCGCCCATCCGGCGGAGGAGACGCCATGACCACGGAGAGCGCGACCGTCCTGCAATCGGACGCGTTGCACTATCATCGCCTGCCGCGCCCGGGAAAACTCGAGATCGCGGCGACCAAGCCGCTCGGCAACCAGCGCGACCTCGCGCTCGCCTATTCGCCGGGCGTCGCCTTCGCCTGCCAGGCGATCGTCGCCAATCCCGACGAAGCCGCCGAACTGACGACGCGCCAGAACCTCGTGGCCGTGCTGACCAACGGCACCGCTGTGCTCGGCCTCGGCGCGATCGGCCCGCTCGCCGGCAAGCCGGTGATGGAAGGCAAGGCCGTCCTGTTCAAGAAGTTCGCCGGCGTCGACGTGTTCGACATCGAGGTCAACGAGACCGACGTCGACAAGCTGGTCGACATCATCGTCGCGCTCGAGCCGACCTTCGGCGGGATCAACCTCGAGGACATCAAGGGTCCCGAATGCTTCGAGGTCGAGGAGAAGGCGAAGGCCCGCATGGGCATTCCCGTGTTCCACGACGACCAGCACGGCACCGCGATCATCGTCTCGGCGGCGATCTCCAACGCGCTCGAACTCGCCGGCAAGCGCATCGACGCCGTGAAGATCGTCTGCTCTGGCGCCGGCGCGGCGGCGCTCGCCTCGCTCAACCTGCTCGTGTCGCTCGGCGCCAGGCGCGAGGCCATCTTCGTCTGCGACATCGAGGGCGTGGTCTACAAGGGCCGCGAGACCCTGATGGACCGCTGGAAGGCGGCCTATGCGCAGGAGACGAAGGCGCGCGCGCTCGCCGACGTCATCGACGGCGCCGACGTGTTTCTCGGCCTTTCGGCCGGCGGCGCGCTGAAGCCCGAACACGTCAAGCGCATGGCGCGCGATCCGCTGATCATGGCGCTCGCCAATCCGGTTCCCGAGATCATGCCCGAAGTCGCGCAAGCGGCGCGGCCCGACGCGATGATCTGCACCGGCCGCTCCGACTATCCCAACCAGGTCAACAACGTCCTCTGCTTCCCTTACATCTTCCGCGGCGCGCTCGACGTCGGCGCGACCGAGATCAACGAGGCGATGAAGCACGCGGCGGTAAAGGCGATCGCGGAACTGGCGCGCGAAGCGCCCTCCGAGGTCGTCGCGCGCGCCTATGGCGGCGAAGCGGCGCCGTTCGGCCGCGCGTCGCTGATCCCCAGCCCGTTCGACCCGCGGTTGATCATGCGCATCGCTCCGGCGGTGGCGCAGGCGGCGATGGAGAGCGGCGTGGCGCGGCGGCCGATCGCCGATTTCGACGCCTACGCCGACCGCCTGTCGCGCTTCGTCTTCCGCTCCGGCCTGATGATGAAGCCGCTGTTCGCCAAGGCGCGCGCCGCGCGCAAGCGGGTGATCTACGCCGAGGGCGAAGACGAGCGCGTGCTGCGGGCGACCCAGGTGGTGCTCGAGGAGCGGCTCGCCGAGCCGGTGCTGATCGGCCGCCCGGACGTGATCCGCGAGCGCATCCGCCGCTACGGCCTGCGCATGACGCTCGGCGAGGATTTCGAGAACATCGATCCTCAGAGCGATCCGCGCTACCGCGACTACGTCGCGACCTATCTCAAAGTGGCTGGGCGCAAGGGCGTCACGCCTGATGCGGCGCGCACGCTGGTGCGCACCAACACGACGGTGATCGGTGCGCTGGCGCTCCATCGCGGCGAAGCGGATGCGCTGATCTGCGGCCTCGAAGGCCGCTTCGCGCAGCGTCTCAAGCACATCAAGGACATCGTCGGCCTCGCGGCGGGCGCGACCGACTTCGCCGCGCTGTCGATGGTGATCGCGCCGACCGGCGTCTATTTCCTCGCCGACACCCACGTACGCTACGACCCGACCGCGCTCGAGATCGCCGATCTCGCCTTCGCCTGCGCCGATCATGTGCGGCGCTTCGGCATGACGCCGAAGATCGCGCTCGTCTCGCATTCCGACTTCGGCTCCGTCGACAACCCTTCGGCGCGAAAGATGCGCGAGGCGCTGAGGCTGGTCGCCAACCGCAATCCTGACTTCGAGATCGACGGCGAGATGCAGGCCGACACCGCGCTGTCGCTGGTGGCGCGCGCGCGCGTGATCGTCGACTGCAAGCTCAGCGGCGAAGCGAATGTGCTGATTTTCCCCAATCTCGACGCCGGCAGCACGGCGCTTCAGCTCACGCGTGTGATCGCCGACGCGCTACCGGTCGGGCCGATCCTGATCGGACCGGCCAAGCCGGCCCATGTGCTGACCCCGTCGGTGACCGCGCGCGGCATCGTCAACATGACTGCGATCGCGGCCGCCGAGGCGGCGGAGCCGTGCTTTCCCGCGCGCTGATCCCGCGACGGCGGCGCCGTCGATGAGCGTCGAACCGACCCTTTGTAACTTGACAGCGCCGCCGGCCGGGCGGACTCTTCAGACGCGGCTGGGATTCCGCGCGAGCGATCCCGACAGCCGAGGCGACGGGCCTCGGACGAGGCCCGTGCGAGAGATCGGAGGTAACCATGACTCCGCCGGGCAAGGATAGCTGATCTCGACAGCGTCGAGATCACCGCCGTTTCGTCCCACACGCCGAGGCGAGCGGCGCCGACAAAAATTCGAGATCAACCGAGCGGCCGACGACACGAAGGCCAAGTGGAAGTCGGGCCGCTACTGACAGGTAAAATCCCCAACCGTTTCGCAACGCGAAACAGGGCCCCGTGACGCCTGAGCGCGCCGGGGCCCACGCCATTTTCAAGGGAGACCCGCAGCGCGCAGATCGCCTGTCCTGGCTCGATATCAGCTCGCGGGCAGGAACGGAATGTCGACGCCGAAGGTCTGCAGCAGCAGAACGAGATTGAGCGCGAGGATCAACGCGGTCGCGACGATCGCCGCCGCGTCGGTCAGGCGGCTGTTGACGAACGCTCCCATGATGTCGCGGCGGCGGGTGAACATCACCAGCGAGATCATCGGCAGCGGCAGCACCAGGCTCAGCACCACCTGGCTGACGACCAGCGCATTGGTGGCGTTGACCCCCAACGCGACGACGACGAAGGCGGGAACCATCGTCACCAGCCGGCGAACCCACAACGGGATGCGGAAGCCGACGAAACCCTGCATGACGATCTGGCCAGCCATGGTGCCGACCACCGAACTCGACACGCCGGAGGCGAGCAGCGAGATGAGGAACACCGCCGCTGCGGCGCCACCGAGCAGCGGCGTCAGGGTGTGGTAGGCGGTCTCGATCTCGGCGACGTCGCTGTGGCCGTTGTGGAAGGCGGCCGACGCCATCATCACCATCGCCATGTTGACGAGCCCCGCGACGGCGAGCGCGACCACGACCTCGCGATTGGAGAACCGCAGCAGCGTCCGACGCTCGCGGTCGTTGCGCGCCGGGGCGCGGTTCTGGGTCAGGCCCGAATGGAGATAGATCGCATGCGGCATCACGGTCGCGCCGATGATTCCGACCGCGATCGTCAGGGCTGCAGCATCGGGAAGCTGCGGCAGCAGCGAGCCCGTCGCCGCTGCGCCCCAGTCGACCGGCGCGATGAACATCTCGGCGAGGTAGCAGAGGCTGATCGCCGCCACCAGGCCGCCGATGATGAGCTCGATCGGACGGAAGCCGCTGCGCTCGAACATCAGCACGCCGTAGGTCACGATCCCGGTGACGACCATGCCGACCAGCAGCGGCACGTGGAACAGCAACGACAGACCGATGGCGCCGCCGAGGAATTCGGCGAGATCGGTCGCCATGGCGGCGATCTCGCTGGCGATCCACAGCGCGATCACGACCGGCGTGCGGAACTCCTCGCGGCACAATTCCGCGAGGTTGCGGCCGGTGACGATGCCGAGCTTGGCCGACAGGCCCTGAAACAGCATGGCGACGAGGTTCGCCGCCAGCGCCACCCACAGCAACGAGTAGCCGTAGCGCGCGCCGGCCTGGATGTTGGTGGCGAAATTGCCTGGGTCCATATAGGCGATCGAGGCGATCACCGCCGGGCCGGCGAACAGCAGCGCCGACCCCATGCCACGCCGCCGCCCGGCGAAAACCTCGCGGATTTCCAACGCCGTGCGGTCGCTTAGGTTGAGGGTCGCGCCTGCGTCGCTCATGCGTTCGTCTCCGAGTGGCCCTACGAATGTAGCCTATGCTACATTTTTTTCAAGAGCCTCTAAACTGATTTTGTCCGCGCCGGCGCAATCCCGGAGCGGCGCGTTGCCAAACGTCGCTTCCTGGGCGATCTTCGCCCGGCTTTCCGGCGCCTCGTGCGCGGCGCGGAGGCCAGGGGGAATAGACATGGCGCGGATGCAGAATGCGCCGGCGCGCCGCAGCGCTGGACGCGCGCTCGCCTGGTTGGCGGCCGCCGCGCTCCTCGCCGCCCTCGCCGCGCCCGCCGCCGCCGAGGACCTGGTCATCGACAACCTGGCGTTCAAATCCCTCGACGGCGACGCCTTCGCCATCGCCCGCCTGGATTTCGTCAACACCAATCTCACCAGGGACGAGATCATCCGGCTGCTGACGCCCGACTCGCCAGCCGACGACGACCGGGCGCTGGCGCAGAAATTCGAGGCGGACAGGATTTCGATCCCGTCGGTCGACATCCTCGGCGCCGACGGATCGAAAATCCACCTCGCCGGATTGACAGCGGACCACGTCGACGCCGGCCGAATTGACAGCCTCGACCTCGCCGGGTTCGACGCGGCCGGAACCGACAAGGACGGCCCGCTGACGATCAAGTGCGGCGCGCTGCATATCGACGGTCTCGACGTCGCGCCGCTGCTCGCCGGCGACGGCGATCGGGCGAGGCCGGCTCGTCTCGGCGGGCTGACGCTCGCCGGGCTCGAGGTTGTCGGCCCGGACCCTGGCGAGGCGCCGGGCCAGTCCATCCACATCGCCATCGGCTCGATCGCGCTTCACGACGATTACGCCGGCGACGCGATCAAGCGGGGCAAGATGAAGATCGCCGCCGCCGTCGTCGAGCCCTCGCCCGGCTCCGAGGCCGGCAAGGGCCTCGCCAGCCTCGGCTATTCCAAAGTCGAGCTCACGATCGCCCTCGACGCCGAATACCAGGCGGACGCCAAGACGCTCGCGCTTGAAAACCTCAGCATCGACGGCGTCGGCATGGGCTCGCTCGCGCTCGACGCCAATTTCGCCGACGTCGCGCCGTCGCTGTTCGGCGCCGACGGCGGCGAGCGCATGCAAGCCCTGTTCGACGCCGGCGTCGCTTCTTTCGCGCTCAAGCTCGCCAACGCCGGGCTGTTCGACAAGGCGCTCGCCTATTACGCCAAAGAGCTCGGCCTCTCGCCCGACAAGCTGCGCGAGCAATGGTCGGCGCTCGTCGGCCGGACGGCGACGACGACGCTCGGCGGCGGCCCGGCGAGCCTGGCGTTGGCGGCCGAACTGCAAAAATTCATCGCCCGGCCGAACACCCTGACGCTCAGCCTCAAGGCCAAAGGCGGCCCGTTGAAGGCGAGCGATATTTTCGCGGCGGGCGACCCGAGCGAAATTGCCGCCAAGCTCGACATATCGGCCGCGGCTGACCGCTGACCCCACGAGGACGTCAATGCAGTACCAGATCTCCGGAACGGTGATGCAGACGGTGGCGATCGACCTCGCCCCGGGCGAGACGGTCTACAGCCAGACCAACACCATGGCTTGGATGAACGACCAGGTGACGATGGACACCCACACCGGCGGCGGCCTGCTCGCCGGGCTCAGGCGCAGCTTCGGCGGCGGCTCGCTGTTCGTCACCGACTTCACTGCGACCGGCGCCGGCCACGTCGCCTTCGCGCCGCGCTTTCCCGGCACGATCGTCCCGGCGCTGTTGCAGCCCGGCCAGTCGCTGATCTGCCGCAAGGAGACCTTTCTGGTCGCGCAGAAATCGGTGACGCTGGAAATCGCCTGGCAACAACGTCTCGGCGCCGGCTTCTTCGGCGGCGAGGGCTTCATCCTGCAGAAGGTGACCGGGCCCGGCGTCGTCTGGCTCGACCTTTCCGGCGAGCTGGTCGAGCGCGACCTCGAGCCCGGCGAACGGCTGCTCGTCCATGCCGGCCATGTCGGCGTGATCGAGCCGAGCGTCGGCTTCGACATCCAGATGGTCAAGGGCTTCAAGAACATCCTGTTCGGCGGCGAAGGCCTGTTCCTCGCCACGCTGACCGGCCCCGGCCACATCTGGCTGCAGAGCATGCCGATCCTCAACCTCGCCGAGGAGATCGGCCGCTACCTTCCCCGCGCCGGCTCGAACAGCGGCGCCAATTCGGCCGCGGGCGGCCTCGCCGCCGGCGCGGCGCTGGGCGCGGCGGGCGGCCTGCTCGGCGGGCTGCTCGGCGGCGGCGAATCGTAGACGGCGCGCTCGAAATCGGACGCCG
>PLRT01000055.1 GCA_003164915.1 Hyphomicrobiales bacterium
GCGCGCGCTTGGCGTCGTCCTGCGCCTTCCGGCGTTCGTCCTCGGCTTTCTTGCGGTCCTGCTCCGCCTTCAGCTGCGCCTGTTCGGCCTCGTAGGCGGCGACCTCGGCTTCGCGCTGACGCATGTAACGCTCGGCCTTGAGCCGACGGTTGAACCACGCGCGTTCGCGAATGTCGGCGTCTAGCGCGGTTATGCGATCGGTCTCGCGGCCGATCGCCTGCGCGGCGAGCCCGGCGGCGAGCGCCGCTGCGTCGATGCGGCGCGTCGGCGCGTCGAAGCCGCCGGTCAGCGAGACGTCGACCGTCGGCGGCGGCCCGTTCCAGAACTTGCCGCCGCGCGCCTCCGCGAAGACGACGTCGAACGTCAGGCTCGCGGCGCGCAGATCGTAGGCGGCGCTCGCCGTCGCCGCGCCGCCGGCGCGCGGAACGGCCATCGGTTCGAGGCGCACGACCCCCCCGCTCAGCGTCGCCGGCGTCGCGCCGTCCGGCAGCGGCAACGCGGCGCGATCGAGTTCGAGGCCGAGCGCGTAGCCGACATTGGTCTCGTCGATGCCGATGTCGCCCGATCGCGCGCGCGCCAGCACGCGGGTCAGCGCGGCGGGATCGAGGCGCGGAATGGTCGCGCCGCGCAGTTCGACCTTCCCCTCGCCCGCCAAACCGCCGATCAGCGCGCTGACGCTGTCGCCTGAACTGGCGAAGCTGAAGGCGCCCCCGACGCGCCCATGAAACGCCGGCTGGTCGACAGCAAGCGGGTCGACAGCGAGCTGCCCAGTCACCGTCGCCTGCGCCGCGTCGCGCCGCGCCGTCAACCGCCCCGAGGCGTGAGCGCCGCCGATATCCATCGACACGTCGTCGAGGTCGAGGCGCCCGTGATCGAGTCGCAGCCGCCCGTCGAAGCCGCGGGCCGTCGCGCCGGCGCCGAGATCGACCGCGCCGACGCGCAGGTTGAGATCGAGAGGCGGCGGATCGAGGCTCGGCGAAGCGAAACTCGCGTCGCGCGAGGCCGGTACGCCGAACGTCGGCCCGAGCAGACTGGCGAGATTGACGCGGTCGAGCGAAAGGTCGCCTTGCAGCCCTGGCTTCGACCCCGCCGGATCGCCGGCGATCGACTGCGCCAGCGCGACGTCGGGGTCGACCGCCTCGGGGGCCGCGAGCCGCCACGTCAGCTTCGCATCGACCTTCGATCCCGCCGCGCTCCCCGTCACGCGCGGCAGCGCGAGCGCGTCGCCGCGCAAGGCGACGTCGACGGCGAGGTCGAGCGGCGCGGCGATCGCTCCGGGCTTGACGAGGCCAAGCGCGACGAGCAGTCCGGAGACGTCGCCAGCCTTGAGCGTCGCCGCGCCGAACAGCGACGCGTCCCCCGCTTCCGCGGCCGGCCGCAGACGACCGCGCCAGGTGAAGTCGGCGCCCGACAGCGTTCCCGTCGCCTGAACGTCGAAGCCGACATCCCACCGGCCCTTCGCCGAACCCTCGAGGTGGGCGCGCGGCGTGGCGGCCGTCGGCGCGGCGAGGCCGAGTTGACGCACCAGCGCCGACCCGTCGTCCGCGTCGAGGCTGAAGGTCGCGTCGGCCGAGTCGCCCGATCGTTTCGCCACGAGGTTGAAATGGGTCGCGCCCGCCGCGCCTTCGGCTTTGATCGAATCGAGATCAGGGACGTTCGGATCGGCCGACCACGCCTGCAGCGTCGCCTTGACCGGCGAAAGCGAGCTCGAGCGCGCGGCGAGCCAGCGGCTCGCGGGGCCCGGCGCGACGCGGCCGATCAGCGTTGCGACGTCGTCGAGCTTGTCGGCGTCGACGTCCAGACGCACCAGCCGCCCTTTCGGGCCGAGATCGCCGCTCGCCTCGATCGAAGCGCCGCCCAGGCCGGAGAGCGAGAGTTTCTCCAACGATATGTCGTCGCCCGTCTTGGTCATCTTCAGCGCCAGCGAGCCGCTCTCGAACTCCGCGTCTCCAGGCCGGCCGACCCTCAGCTTCGCCGCCTGCAACGTCAGCGCGAGGTCAGCGCCGCCGATGAGGCCGGCGCTGAGACTGAGATCAGGCAGGGCGTCGACGTCGAGCGCGTCGCTGCTCAGCTCCATGAACAGCCGCGCGCGCGCGTTCGCGACCGGCGCGGTGTAGGCAATCGCTCCGGAGAGCGTCGACCGGTCGAGCGTCAGTTCGAGATCGCGGGCGGAGAAGCCGACCGCCGAAATCTCGACCTCGCCGGTCGCCGAGGCGGAGCGATACGGCAGCGCCCCATTCAGCGCCGCCAGGCTTTTCGCCCAATTCGGCTCGCCGCGAGTCGCCCAGTCGCGAAGCTGAGCGATGTCGCCGACCTGGACTTTCAGCGCGCCCTTGAAGCCCGGCGCAGGGCCGAGTTCGAGCCCGCCGGAAAGCCGCAGCGAAGCCTGGCCTGGCAGGTCGAGCGCGAGCGTGCCGGAAAGTGGCGCGCCTGCCGAAGCCGTCGCGCGCAGGTCGATATCAGAGATCGTTTGCGCGCCGACGATCGCCGAAGCGGCGGTGAAGGCGACGTCGATCGCCAACGGCGCGCCGTCGCCGCGCTGCAGCGGCGCGACGAGCCGCGCGAGGCCGGCGAAGGCGCGCGCCGGCGGCGTCGCGTCCTCGTCCTTGGCGCGCAGCAACGAGTCGAAATCGAGCTGCTTGGCGTCGAGATCGATCCATAGCCGCGGCGCTTTGCCGCCGGTGAGCTGCGCCGAACCGCGCGCTTCGAGCGCCCGTTCGTCGGGCCCGAAACGCGCAACCAGGTTCCGCGCCGTGGCGGCGCCGAGGTCGCCCGCCAGCGTTCCGGAGGCCCGCCAGGGCGTCGGCTGAGCCGGGTCGCTGAACGCAACTGCGCCGGTCGCCGTCGCCGCCCCGGCGTAGGCGATCGCCACGCCGCCGTCGCTTGGATTGATCGTCACGGCGCCGTCGAAGACGAGGTTGGGGCCGCCATCGCGGACAGCCTCGAGCTTGAGCGGCAGCGCCCCGTCCGACATCGCTCCGCTGGAGAACTGGATCGCCGCCGAGCCGAGGCCGGGCGCGGCGATCCGCCCGGCGCCGCGGAACGGCCCGATCAACGAACCCGCCGAGGCGTCGAGGTCGATATCGACGTCGAGCGGCGCCCGGTCGCCGCCGGTCAACGCGAGGCGGCCGCGTTCGACGACCAGGCGATCGAGCGCGATCCGGCCGCCGCCGACCTGCGGGCGCCAGTTCGGCAGGGCCAAGGCGCCGTCCGGGCGGCGGATGAGGCGCAAGACCGGCTGATCGAGGCGCGCGAGCGTGAAACGCGCCCGGCCGCTCGGCAGGCTGGCGAGCGCCGCCTCGAGTTGCAAGGACTTGCACGTCAGGGCTGGCGGGCCGCCGGGGCCGGCGCCGATCGTGACGTCCTTGAGCAGGAGATAAGGCGTCGGCAGGAAATGAAGATCGATCGAACCGGCGACGGTGACCGGCGCGCCGACGACCGCGCTCAGCTCCGCCTCGACCTGCCCGCGATGGCGCGACCAATCGACGAACAAGGGCGCAACCAGCGCCGCCGTCAGCGCCACGACCAGCAGAACGGCGACGAGCGTGAGAAAATGGCGCACTTCTGCGTGATCGACCGATTGAGCCCCGGGCCGCGGATCGCCGCGCCCTAGGCTGACAACATGGCGCGAGCGTGGCGGCGGGACAAGCCGCGGATTCGCCGCAACGCTCCGTTGCATTCCAGCGGCCGGCGGTGGAAACTGCGGTCCGGCCGATGGGCCTGACACGTCATTGTCACACGCCGGAGCTAGGGCCGGGCGCGGCCCATGGGTGGGCGAAGGCGCAAGCGCCGAGGGGGATAGTCATGAGCAACGTAACGCTGCAGCAGCGCATGAAATGGTTCGCGTCCGTGGCCGCCACGGCGCTCGCGGTCTGCGCCGCGCCCGCTCTCGCCGCTCCGCCCGACGACCTCGTCGCCGCCGCCAAGAAGGAAGGCCAGCTCACCGTCATCGCGCTGCCGCGCGACTGGTGCGGCTACGGCGCGCTGATCGACAGCTTCAAGGCCAAGTACGGCCTCGCCGTCAACGAACTCAACCCCGACGGCGGCTCGGGCGACGAAGTCGAGGCGATCAAGGCCAACAAGGACAACAAGGGCCCGCAGGCCCCCGACGTGATCGACGTCGGCCTCAGCTTCGGCCCGTCCGCCAAGAAGGACGGTCTCCTGCTTCCCTACAAAGTTTCCACCTGGGACTCGATCCCGGATTCGGCCAAGGACGCCGACGGTTACTGGGTCGGCGACTATTACGGCGTGCTGTCGTTCGCGGTGAACGCCGACATCGTCAAGACCGTCCCGACCGATTGGCCCGACCTGCTGAAGCCGGAGTACAAGGCCTCCGTCGCGCTCGCCGGCGACCCGCGCACCTCCAACCAGGCGACGATGGGCGTCTACGCCGCCGGCCTGTCGACGGGCGAGACCGACGCCGCCAAGGCCGCCGCCAAGGGCCTCGACTTCTTCGCCGACCTCAACAAGAAGGGCAACTTCGTCCCGGCGATCGGCAAGGCCGCCTCGCTCGCCCAGGGCTCGACTCCGATCCTCGTCTTCTGGGACTACAACGCGCTCGCCGCGCGCGACGCCCTGAAGGGCAACCCCAAGGTCGACGTCGTCGTGCCGAAGACCGGCGTCATCGCCGGCGTCTACGTCCAGGCGATCAGCGCCTATGCGCCCCATCCCAACGCCGCCAAGCTGTGGCTCGAGCACCTCTATTCGGACGAAGGGCAGCTCGGCTGGCTGAAAGGCTACTGCCACCCGATCCGGTTCAACAATCTGGTGGAAAACAAGAAGGTGCCGGCCGAGTTGCTCGACGCGCTGCCGCCGGCCGATAGCTACGCCAAGGCCAAGTTCCCGACCCTCGAGGAACAGGCGGCGGCGAAGGACGTCATCGCCAAGCAGTGGGACACGGTCGTCGGCGCCACCGTCGCCAAGTGACGCCCGCACGCGTGATCAGCCCACGCCCCGCCTCCGTCATTGGCGGCGGGGCTGACGTCGCTGTGGCCCCCGGCGTGCGCGGCGCGGTCGCGTTGCGCGCATGACGACGGTCGCGACTCCCGCGACGGGCGTTCTGCGCTTGCCCAATCTGGCAGCGTGGCTCGGCGTCGCGCCGTTCTTCCTCTTTGCCGTCATGTTCCTGATCCTGCCGACCGGTTCGCTGCTGGTCGGCGCGTTCCAGGACCATGACGGCGCATTCACCTTGTCGAATCTCGGCCGGCTGTGGCAGCCCTCGATCCGACTTTCCTACCTGCTCAGCATCGAGATCAGCCTCGCCTCCGCCTTTCTCGGCGCGCTGATCGGCCTCGCGCTGGCGATCGCGGCGCTGCGCGGCGGCCTGCCAGGCTGGGTGCGGCCGACGCTGATGACCTTCAGCGGCGTCGCCTCGAATTTCGCCGGCGTGCCGCTCGCCTTCGCCTTCATGGCGACGCTCGGCCGCCTCGGCTTCATCACCATCCTCCTCAGGAGCGTCGGGCTCGACATCTACGCCGCCGGCTTCAACCTCTTCACCTTCACCGGTCTTACCGTCACATACCTGTATTTCCAGATTCCACTGATGGTCCTTGTGATTGCGCCGGCGATCGACGGAGTCAAGGCGGAGTGGGGTGAGGCGGCGGAAATCCTCGGCGCCGGACGGCTGCAGTACTGGCGCATGATCGTCGCGCCGATCCTGTGGCCGAGCGTGCTCGGCGCTTCGCTGCTTCTGTTCGCCAACGCCTTCGGCGCCATCGCCACCGCCTACGCGCTGACCGGTTCGTTCCTCAACATCGTGCCAATCCTGCTCTACGCGCAGATCCGCGGCGACGTGCTGCACGACCCCAACCTCGGCTACGCGCTCGCCCTCGGCATGCTGCTGATCACCGGCCTGTCGAACGTGGCCTATCTCTACCTGCGAGCGCGCTCAGACCGGTGGCTCAAATGAAGAGCGGCAAGCTCGGCGCCTGGCTGGCGATGTTCCTCGGCGTCGCTTATTTCCTGGCGCCGCTGATCGCCACTTTCGAATTCTCACTGCGCATGCGGCGCGGCGAATACAGCTTCGACGCCTATCGCGTCGTGCTGGCGAGCGCCGATTTCCACGATTCCTTTCTTTACTCCACTGTGCTCGGACTGCTGACCATCGTCGTCGGCATCCTCATCGTCGTGCCGACCGCCTACTGGGTCCAGCTCCGCCTGCCGAAGCTGCGCGGCCTGGTCGAGTTCATCACCCTGCTGCCGCTGGTGATCCCGGCGATCGTGCTGGTGTTCGGCTATGTCAGGCTCTATGGCAGCTCGTCGATCCTGCCCTTGACGGCGACCTCGCTCGGCGCCGACGCGCTGCTGATGTTCGGCTATGTCGGCCTCGGCCTGCCCTACATGTACCGCTCGGTCGAGACCGCGCTGCGCTCGATCGACGTGCGCACCCTGACCGAAGCCGCCGAAAGCCAGGGCGCCGGGATCTGGACCATCCTCGTCCACATCATCCTGCCCAACATCCGCTCCGGCATCCTGTCGGGGGCGTTTCTCACCTTCGCCATCGTCATCGGCGAGTTCACCTTCGCCAGCCTGCTCGATCGGCCGGCTTTCGGCCCCTATCTCCAACTCATCGGCGCCAACCGCGCCTACGAGCCGTCGGCGCTGGCGATCATCGCCTTCGCGTTGACCTGGGCTTGCATGGGCTTGATCCAGCTCGTCGGCTCGGGCATTCGCATTCCTGTCGGCAAGCGTTAGGATAGTCGCCCATGTCGTTCCTCACCCTGACCGGCGTTCGCAAGGCCTTCGGCGCAAATACGGTCGTGCGCGACTTCAATCTCTCGGTCGAGCGCGGCGAATTCGTCACCTTCCTCGGCCCGAGCGGCTGCGGCAAGACGACGACCTTGCGCATCGTCGCCGGCTTCGAGGCGCCCAGCGCCGGCGAGATTCGCATCAGCGGCCAGGACGTCACCCATCTGCGCGCCAACAAGCGCGCAATCGGCATGGTGTTCCAGTCCTACGCGCTGTTCCCCAACATGACGGTGGCCGCCAACATCGGCTTCGGCCTCAAGGTCGCGCGCAAGTCGCCGGCCGACATCAAGTCGCGGGTCGACGAGATGCTGGCGCTGATCAAGCTGCCGCAGCTCGCCGGACGCTACCCCTATCAGTTGTCGGGCGGCCAGCAGCAGCGCGTCTCGCTCGCCCGCGCGCTGGCGCCGAGTCCGCAGATCCTGCTGCTCGACGAGCCGCTCTCCGCCCTCGACGCGCGCATCCGCGTCTCGCTGCGCGAGGAAATCCGCTCGCTGCAGCGCAGTCTCGGCATCACCACGATCTTCGTCACCCACGACCAGGAGGAAGCCCTGTCGATGTCGGACCGCGTCGTCGTGATGAACGAAGGCGCGATCGAACAGGTCGGTTCGCCGAGCGAGATCTACAATGCGCCGCGCACTCGCTTCGTCGCCTCGTTCGTCGGCACGCTCAATCTGCTCAACGGCAAGATCGTCGACGCGTCGGTCGGGGCGATCGACATCGACGGCCAGCGCGCGACGACGCGGCGCAAGCTCAACGGCGCCAAACCCGGCGACATCCTGCCGTTGGCGTTGAGGCCTGAGGCCCTGCGGCTCGGCGAAGGCGGCGACGATCGCAACACGCTCGCCGGCGTCATCGAGGACGTCGCCTTCCTCGGCGCGGTCGTCCGGGTGCGGGTGCGACTGCAGGAAGCCGCGGTCATCATCGACATGTTCAACACCGGCGGCCCTGACCTGCCGGCGCGCGGCGCGCCGATCACGGTCAACTTCAGTCGCGACGACCTGATCCCGCTGCAAGCGCACTAGACGCGCGGCGTCCCTCAAACCGCGACGGTGAAGCGGTCGGAGCGCGCCATCTCCCATTGCTCGCGCCACCATTCGTCGCACGCGCCCGAAATCAGCCCGCCCGGCTGCAATTGCGGATAGAGCCCGGCAAACGTCCGCGTCTCGCTTGGGCTGATGCGGCGCGAGAAATGAACAGGGCGGAAGTCGCGCGGATGATCGAGCCCCGCCGCGGCGGTCAGTTCCGCCAGCGCGTGCAGCATCGAGCGGTGGTAGTTGCGCACGCGCTCGGTCTTGTCCTCGACCACCAACGCGCGGGAGCGCGTCTTGTCCTGGGTCGCGACGCCGGTCGGACAGCGGTCGGTGTGGCAGGACAGCGACTGGATGCAGCCGAGCGCGAACATGAAGCCGCGGGCGGCGTTGCACCAATCGGCGCCGAGCGCCATCGCGCAGGCCATGTCGAAGGCGTTGGCGATCTTGCCCGAAACGCCGATGCGGATGTCGCCGCGCAGGCCCGCGCCGGCCAAGGCGTTGCGCACGAAGACGAGCCCTTCGCGCATCGGCAAGCCGATGTGGTCGGCGAATTCGAGCGGCGCCGCGCCGGTGCCGCCTTCCTTGCCGTCGACGACGATGAAGTCGGGTCGGACGCCCGTCTCCAGCATCGCCTTGCAGATGGCGAGAAACTCCCACGGATGTCCGACGCAGAGCTTGAAGCCGACCGGCTTGCCGCCGCTGAGCCGCCGCAATTCGCCGATGAATCCCATCATCTCGAGCGGGTTCGAGAATGCGCCGTGGCGCGCCGGGGAAATGCAATCGCGGCCGACCGGCACGCCGCGGATCGCAGCGATCTCGGCGGAGACCTTGGCCGCCGGCAGCACGCCGCCGTGGCCGGGCTTGGCGCCCTGGCTCAGCTTGATCTCGATCATCTTGATCTGACCGTTGGCCGCCGTGGCGGCGAAGCGTTCGGGATCGAAAGCGCCTTCCGGCGTGCGGCAGCCGAAATAGCCCGAGCCGATCTCCCAGATCACGTCGCCGCCGCCCTCGCGATGATGGGGGCTGAAGCCGCCCTCCCCGGTGTCGTGGGCGAAGCCGCCGAGCGCCGCGCCGCGATTGAGGGCGCGGATGGCGTTGGCGCTCAGCGCGCCGAAGCTCATCGCGGAGATGTTGAAGACCGAAATCGAATAGGGCTGGGCGCAGCCCGGCCCGCCGACAAGGGCGCGAAATGGCGTCGCGGAAATCGCCGCCGGCGCTATCGAATGGCGCAGCCATTCGTACCCCTGCGCATTGACGTCGAGCTGGGTGCCGAACGGCCGCTTGTCGAGCTGCATCTTGGCGCGCTGATAGACGATGGCGCGCTGATTGCGCGAAAATGGCAGACCGTCGGTCTCGCTTTCGAAGAAGTACTGCCGCATCTCCGGCCGAATCTCTTCGAGCACGAAGCGCAGATGGGCGGAGATCGGATAATTGCGCAGCACCGCGTGACGCGTCTGGAAGAGGTCGCGCGCGCCGAGCAGCGACAGCGCGGCGAAGACGACGAAAGCGGGAACGAGCGCGGCGCTTCCGCTCGGCCAGGCGGCGACCGTCGCGACGGCGCAGACCAGCGCCAACAGGGCGCTCGCCGTCAGCGCGATGAACCGCGCCGAAAACGCCAGAGCCAGAAACCGCATGAACGCCCCCGTAGGCGTCGCTTGCGGCCGAATCGCGCCGCGGCCGCACGACGCGTCGCGACGCTGACATAGTTTTGCGTCTACGCGAAGACGCGCGCTTGCCGCGGTCCGCGCTCGCGAGTCAGGTCTGTTGCGGCGCTCCAGCGAGCCAGACGCCGCGCAGGTTGAGGCGGTCATCGAGATGGATGAGGTCGGCGCGCGCGCCAGGCGCCAGGCCGCCGATACGACCGTCCAGCCCGAGCAGCCGCGCCGGCGTCGCCGTCGCCATTTTCAGCGCCTCGGCGAGCGGCAGGCCGAGCGCCCCGACGACGTATCGCACCGCGTCGAGCAGGGTGATCGCGCTGCCGGCGAGCGTGTCGAAATCGTCCAGCAGGCGCGATCCTTCGCGCCGCATGCGCCGCCCTTGCAACATGAACACGGACGGTCCTCCCGCCGCCGGCGGCATCGCGTCGGAAACGAGCGCGACCCCCCCTGCCCCTTTGGCGTTGATCGCCGCGCGCATCGCGGCGTCATGGACGTGCTGCCCGTCGGCGATCAGGCCGCAGACGATCCGGGGATCGGCGAGCGCTGCGCCGACCAGGCCCGGCGCGCGCGATCCGAGTTGGCTCATCGCATTGAAGAGATGGGTGACCGCGCGCGCGCCGGCGGCGAAGGCGGCGCGCGCTTCTTCTGCCGTCGCCTCGGCGTGGCCAAGGCTGACGACGATCCCCGCCGCGGCGAGGCGCGCGATGCGCTCCGGGCCGGCGGCGGCCGGCGCCAAGGTGACGACCATCGCGCCAGACCTAGCCAAGACGAGCTGCTCGACGTCGCGATCGCGCATCGGACGGATGAATTCGGCGAGATGCACGCCTTTGCGGCGTGGGTCGATGAACGGCCCCTCGACATGGACGCCGAGCGCGCCGGGCGTGACGCGCGCCGCCTCGGCCGCCGCCAACAGCGCCGCGGCCAGCACAGCGGGCGAATCGGTGATCACCGTCGGCAGAATCGACGTCACGCCGGCGCAGCGATGGGCGGCCGCCATCGCCGCGATCGTCTCCGGCGTGGGCGCGGCGTTGAACAGCGCGCCGCCGCCGCCGTTGACCTGCCAATCGACCAGCCCCGGGGCCAGCACACCGCCGGCAAGGTCGACCGCCTCCACGTCGCGCGGCCGTTCCGCGGTCGGCGCGATCGCGAGGATCGCACCATCCTCGACCACCAGCGCGCGATCGTCACGCATCGTCAGTCCGTCGAACAGGCGCGCTCCGAAGAAGACCTGCCGTCGTCTGTCGCTCATCCGGGGACGCCGTCGAGCGCCGGCAGCGTCCCGCCAGCGATGAGAAGCGCGCCGTCGGCGTCGTCGTAGAGCGGATCGCGCAGCAAAGCGCGCGACGACGGAGCGAGATACGGCGTGATCGGCGCAGTCATGCCGCCGACCAGCGCGACGCGGGTCGCCCCGAACCCGCGCGTCGCGTCGATCAGCGCGTCGATCGCCAGCGCCGCAGCGTCAACGATCGCCTTCGCCACGGCGTCGCCGGCGGCGGCGCGCTCGAAGACGAGCGGCGTGAAGGCGCCATAACCGGCGGGCTTGGCGGTCAGCGCCCATTGCGTCGCGACAAGGGGATCGTGGCCGAAGCGACGCATGATCTCGTCGGTCAGCGGCGAGGCCGGGCCAATCCCGTCGTGAGCGCGCAGCGCGGCGCGGATCGCCTCGGCGCCGACGCGCGCCAGCGAGCCATCGTCGCCGAGCAGGAAGCCGCGCCCGCCGATCAGCGTCTCCCGACCGTCGACGCGGACGATCGCCGCCGAGCCGGTGCCGGCGATAACCAAGGCGCCGTCGCCGCCGCCGTGGGCGCCAAGACAACCGGCGACCGCATCATTGGCGGCGCGCACGCTGGCGTAAGTCGAGTAGCGCGCCTCGACGCGCGCCGCGTCGTCGCGGGTGGAAAGGCCGGCGACGCCGATCCCGAGCGCCAGCTGGCCGCGATCGGCGGGATCGAATCCCGCCTTGGCGCAAACCGCGTCGGCCTGCGCGTCAACCGCGGCCAGCGCGGCGTCGAAATCGACGTAGAGATTGCCCCCCGCGCCCCGCGCTTCGGCGAGCGCGCGCCCGCCAGCGTCGCGCAGTCGCGCGTGGCAGCGCGACGCGCCGCAATAGACGCCAATGTAGAGGCGACCCGCCTGCACGCCGACCTCCCCTGAATGTCCCGCGCGCCCGCCGTATCGATCGCGTCGGACAGGCTAGTCATTTCGCGACGCGGCGGCAAATGCGGGGGCCCGCCCGGGCCGTCAGCTTCCGTGATAACCCTTCGCGCCGATTGCCTGGGCGAGCGGACTGCGGAAGTCCTCGCCGGCGGCGAGACGGTCGAGCGCACGGCGGAAGTCGTATAACGGCCGCCAGCCGAGCTCGGCGACCGCGGCGCGATTGTCGTAGACCCGGTCGATCGACGGGAACATGCGCCAGCCGCGCTGGGCGTAAAGCGCCTCGTGCTCCGGGAACGCGCGACGGACGACGGCTGCCGCGTCCTGCCTCAGCGCCAGCGCATCGTCGGGCGAGAACGGCGTCGTCGCCGAGACGATGTAGCGCGCGAAACCGAGCGCCGGCGCCTTGTCGAGCGCGAGGAGATGCGCCGAGACCACGTCGGCGATGTCGACGCGGCGATAGAGCAGTTCATTGACCTGCGTGTTGGCGATTTCATAGGCGGCGCTGACGCGCGGATCGTCGTCGGCCTCGGGGAAGAAACGCGATGCGCGCAACACGACCGCCGGCAGGCCGCGCTGGCGCGCATAAAGTTCGCACAGCAGTTCCGCCGCTTGCTTGGTCGCTCCATAGATATTCTTCGGCACGGGCGGAACGCGTTCGGTGATCCACGCCGCCGGCTCGCCCGCGCCCGGCGTCAGCGCCGAGCCGAAGACGCTGGTGGTGCTGGTGTAGACGAAGGCTTCGACTCGCGCGTCGAGCGCGGCTTCGAGCAGGGTCAGCGTTCCGGCGGCGTTGGTGGTGAGGAAGTCCTTGTCGTCGCGGGTCGAGACATGCGGCTTGTGCAACGTCGCGCAATGGACGACCGCGCGCGCGCCCCGTAGGCTTTCGACGACGAAGCCGCGATCGTTGATCGAGCCGACGCGGTCGGTGTAGGGCGACGGCGTGAGGTCGAGGCCGAGCGCTGGCCGGCCCACGGCGCGCAGCGTCCGCATCAGCGCCTCGCCGAGATGGCCGGCGCTCCCCGTCACTATGATCGTCATGCGCGCGATCCTAGGCTCCGCGCGCTTTGCCGGCGACGCCGTCGAACGCGCCGGGCTGCAATTCGCAGTAAAGCACGCGGTGGGGATCGACCGGACCCGGCAGGACGACCCGTCCCGGCGGAACGCGTTGGAAGCCGATGCGCGCGTAATACGGCTCATCGCCGACCAGCACGACCAGCTTGCCGCCGGCGGCGCGCGCCGCGTCGAGCGAAGCGGCGACCAAGGCTTCGCCGATGCCCTGGCTGCGGAACACCGGCTCGACGATCAGCGGCCCGAGCAGCAAGGCCGGCGTTTCGCCGATGACGATCGGCGTCATGGCGTTGGCGCCGACCAGCAGCGTGCCGACCCGCGCGACGAAGCTCAGGCCGAGGTCGGGCGACGTGGCCTCGCGCAGGCGATAGGCGGTGCGGGCGAAGCGGCCTGGCCCGAACACGCGCTCGTTAAGCCGGAGAATCGCCTCGGCGTCGGCCGGGGTCTCCGGCTCCAGGATCAACGACACGTCGGCCATATGCGCCTATGCAAGCTGAAACGCCGGGGGACATAGCACGCCGGCGCCAGCCGACGGAAGGGCGCGATGAAACTCACCAGATCGTCGATAGCGCCGCGCCCTCAAGCGCTTCTTCGAGCCGCGACCGTGTGCCGCGTGTCGTGTCGGACGGCAGCGCCGCGACGGGGAAGAACCGCGCCTCGACGATCTCGCGGTCGGGCGCGCGCTCGCCGGTCACTCGGAACCGCCTCACCACATAGACCGCGACATGGTCGCGCCGCGAGATCGGGCGATTGAGGAACAGGCCATGCAGGATGGGCGGGCCGTCGACGACGACGTTGGCCTCTTCGGCAAGTTCGCGCTTGAGCGCCATCTCGAACGTTTCGCCGACTTCGACGCCGCCGCCCGGCAATTGCCAGCCGGGCGCGTAGGTGTGCTTGACCAGCATCACCCGACCCGAATCGTCGAGCACGAGGCCGCGCACGCCGAGCGTCATCGGCCGCGCCAGCAGAAACCAGATATGCGTGAGGCGCGTGAACAGTCGCGCTGACAGCGGACGGACGGATTGCCCTTGCATCGTGGTGAGCCTCTTTCTAAGGGTCTCGTCGCCCGTCCGTCGCCATGGTCCGGGCCGCGAGCCTAGCCAATCCCCGCCCGCCCGCCAACGCGCAAGACCGTCCGCCGATGAGCTTCGTCGTCGCCCATCTCACCGACGTCCACCTCGGACCGCTGCCGCGCCCGCGCTTCGAAGAGCTGCGCGTCAAGCGCGTCATGGGCTACGTCAATTGGAAGCGCGCGCGCGAACGGCTGAGCGATATGGCGGCGCTCGCCCGCCTGGTCGACGACATGGGCGCCCAGAAGCCGGACCATGTCGCGGTCACCGGCGACCTCGTCAACATCGGCCTGCCCTCCGAGTTCCGCCGCGCGGCGCAGTGGATGGGCGGGATCGGCGACCCAGACGACGTGTCGCTGACGCCTGGCAATCACGACGCCTACGTGCGCGACGCGATGCCCCATCTCGCCGCGGCCTTCGCGCCCTGGACGCAGGGGGACGCCGAATACGCGCACGGCGAGACCTTCCCGTTCGTGCGCGTGCGCGGCGACGTCGCGCTGATCGGCCTCAGCACGGCGACGCCGACCGGGCCGCTGATGGCGACCGGCCGGCTGGGAGCGCGGCAGATCGAGGCATTGGCCGCAATCCTCAGCAAGACCGGCGCAAGCGGGCTCGCGCGCGTCATCCTCATCCATCATCCGCCGCTGGCGCGCGGCGGTGGGCCGCTGCGCAGCCTGATCGATGCGCGCGCCTTCGAGGCGACGGTCGCGCGCCACGGCGCCGAGGCGATCCTCCACGGCCATACGCACAAGAGCATGGTCGACCATCTCGCCTCGCCCGCCACGCGCGTCGAGGGCGGGCGGATTCCGATCATTGGCGCGCCCTCGGCTTCCTCCGCATCGACCGACCCGCGCCAACGCGCCGCCTATCACCTGATCCGGCTCGAGCGCGCCGGCGAGCATTGGCGCATTTCAGCGCGGGCGCGCGGCCTGGCTCTCGGCAGCGGGGAGATCGGCGAACGCACTGCGCCCGCGGTCTAAAGTCGCGGAGAGCGTTTGATCCGCGCCCGACAAAGCTGATAATCAAGCCGAGCCGCCGTGCGCGGCCGCGAAGAAGGCGATTGGCATGACTGCGAATTCGTTGCTCGAAGTTTCGGCGGAAGTCGCCGAGGCGTTGGCCGGTCACAAACCGGTCGTCGCGCTCGAGTCGACGATCATCACCCATGGGATGCCGTTTCCGACCAATCTCGAGACGGCCTTGATGCTCGAGAACGCCGTGCGCAACCAGGGCGCCACGCCGGCGACGATCGCCGTGCTCAACGGGCGCTTCAAGGTCGGCCTGACGCGCGACGAGGTCGAGCGGCTGGCGCGGCTGTCTGGCGGCGTGGTCAAGGCCTCGCGCCGCGACCTCGCCGCGGTCGCGGCGCGCCACGGCGCTGCGGGCACGACGGTCGCAGCGACCATGTACGTCGCCGACCTCGCCGGCATCGAGATCTTCGCCACCGGCGGCATCGGCGGCGTGCATCGCGGCGCGGAAGAAACCTTCGACATCTCGGCCGACCTCGTCGAACTGTCGCGCACCCGCGTCGCCGTGGTCTGCGCCGGCGCCAAGTCGATTCTCGACATCGACAAGACGCTCGAATATCTCGAATCGCATGGCGTCGCGGTGTGCGGCTTTCGCTGCGACGAATTTCCCGCCTTCTACGCGCGGTCGAGCGGCTTCCGGCTCGAGCATCGCTGCGACGGCCTTCACGACCTCGCGCGCATCGTGAGGCTGCAGCGAGAGATCGGGCCGGGCGGCCTGCTGATCGCCAATCCGATCCCCGAGGAAAAGGCGCTCGACGCCGAGGCGATCGAGGCGCGCATCGCCGAAGCGGTCGCCGAGGCGAAGGCCAAGGGCGTCGCCAAGAAGGAAGTGACGCCGTTCCTGCTCGGCCGGGTCGTCGAGTTGACCGGCGGCCGCAGCCTCGAGGCCAACATGGCGCTGGTCGAGAACAACGCGATGCTCGCCGCCCAGGTCGCGGTCGAGTTGTCCCGCCTGTGAGCCAAGTCCGGCCGGCGGTTGCCGCGCGGCGCATCCTCGTCGTCGGCGACCTGATGATCGACACGATCGTCGAACCCGAGGGGCCGCTCGTCCGCGGCTCCGACCGGCGCGCGGCGATCGTCGACCGGCCGGGCGGATCGGGCGCCAATCAGGCGGCGTGGCTCGCGCATTTCGGCGCCGCGGTCGACTTCGTCGCGCGCGTCGGCGCGGCCGACCGGCGGCGCGAGGCGGCGCGGCTCCGGCGGGTCGGCGTGACGCCGCACCTCGCCGCCGACAGGCGGCGCGAGACGGGTCGGCTGATTGCGCTGATCGAACCGGGCGGCGAGCGCAGCTTCCTGACCGACCGCGCCGCCAATCTCGACCTCTGCGCGCGCGACTTTCCCGAAGCCGTGGTCGACGGCGCGGCGATGATCCATCTCTCGGGCTACAGCTTTTTCGCGCCCGGCCCCCGCGACGCCGTCGTCGGCCTGATCGCGCGGGCCGCCGGCCGTCCGATCGGCGTCGATCCCGCCTCGGCGGAATTCCTGCGCGAAGCGGGACCCGACAACTTTCTCGCCTGGACGCACGGCGCGGCCATGCTCTTCCCCAACGAGGAAGAGGCCGCCGTGCTTTCGGGGACCGACGACCCGCAGGCCCAGGGCGCGCGGCTCGCCGCCCATTATCCGCTGGTCGTCGTCAAGCGCGGCGCGGCGGGCTGCGAGGCCTTCGCCGCCAAGTCGAGATGGCGTGTCCCCGCCCCGCCCGCCGCGGCCAAGGACAGCACCGGCGCCGGCGACGCGTTCGTCGCCGCCTTCCTCGTCGCCCATCTCGCCGGACAGCCGATCGAGCGTTGCCTCGCCGAGGCCGCGGCGATGGGCGCCAAGGCGACCGAGTCCATCGGCGGCCAGCCGGAGAACCGCGGGCGGCGCGGCTAGTGCTTGCGTTTTTGCAAGCGGTCGGTCTGGCATTCGCGCGCAAGCCTCCCCACATGGGGCGCTTATCACCTCGCCCTGAGCCCATTCATGACCATCCGCGCGATCAAACGCATCAGCCAGTCCCGCCCCGCTCTCGAAGGCGCCGGCGTCAAGCTTCGCCGCGCCTTCGGCTTCGGCGACACTTCCGATTTCGATCCGTTCCTGATGATGGACGATTTCCGTAACGATCGCCCGAGCGATTACCTCGCCGGCTTTCCCTGGCATCCCCATCGCGGCATCGAGACGATCACCTATGTGCTGGCCGGCTCGGTTGCGCATGGCGACAGCCTCGGCAATTCCGGCGTGCTCGGCGCCGGCGACGTTCAGTGGATGACCGCCGGCCGCGGCATCCTCCACCAGGAAATGCCGAAGGGCGACCCGCTCGGCCGCATGCACGGCTTCCAGCTGTGGGCCAACCTCCCTTCGAGCCTGAAGATGACCGCGCCGCGCTACCAGGACGTGCCGAGCGTGGCGATCCCCGAAGTGATCGACGACGACGGCGTCTCGGTGCGCGTCATCTGCGGCGATTTCTGGGGCCAGAAGGGCCCGGTCGACGGCGTCGCCGCCGACCCGCGCTACCTCGACGTCACTGTGCCGCCGGGGAAGCGCAAGGTCCTACCGGTCGAAACCTATCGTCAGGCCTTCGCCTATATCTTTCAGGGCTCGGCGACTTTCGCCGGCGCCTCCGCGCCGTTCGGCGCATTGCGCGAGGAACTGGTCGGCGGCGAGGAAACGCTGGTGCGCGACACGGTCGGCGACCGCTCGCTGGTGGTGTTCGATTCCGGCGACGAAGTGGTCGTCCAGGCGGGCGACGAAGGCGTGCGCTTCCTGCTCGTCTCCGGCCGCCCGTTGCGCGAGCCGATCGCCTGGCACGGCCCGATCGTGATGAACACCCAGGCCGAGATCCGCCAGGCGCTCACCGACCTGCGCGACGGGTCGTTCATCCGGTAAATGCGGGCCAGCCGCAGCGTCTAGCGCGCCAGCGCGGCGCGATAGACCGCGAGCGTCTTTTCCGTCATCTGCTCGAGCGAGAAGTTCGCCTCGACATGGGCGCGCGCGCGCACGGCGATCGCGTCGCGCGCAGTTGCGCCGAGCGTCAGCGCGCTGGCCAACGCATCGGCGAGCGCCGGCGCGTCGCCTGGAGGAACGCGCCAGCCGGTGCGTTCCTGCGGCGACGTCTGCGGCGGCGCCAACACGGTCTCCGGCGCGGCGCCGGAATCCGACACCACCACCATCGCGCCCAGCGCCTGGGCCTCGACTGCGCTGCGGCCGAAGGCTTCCGGCTGGGTCGACGGCACGGCGACGACGCTCGCGGCGATCAGCGCCGCCGGCATGTCGTGGCAATGGCCGACGCGCGCGACCACGTCCTCGAGTCCGGAGCGGCGGATGCGCGCGTCGAGATCGCGCGCATAGGAATCGCGCCCCTGCGCGTCGCCCGCAAGCACGAAGCGCACGTCGGCATATCCGCGCTCCTTGAGCAGTTTCGCCGCCTCGATCAGCACCCGCTGCCCCTTCCACTCGGTCAGCCGCGCCGCCAGCAGCACGATGCGCTCGTGCGGCGCGGCGCCCCAGGCTTCGCGCAACTGGGTCACCCGCCCGCGCTCGACCGAATTGGGCGCGAAGCGCGCGAGATCGGTCCCGCGCGGAATGACCGCGAGCCGGCCGCGCGCAAATGGATAGAGCCGTTCGATCGCGTCGGCGGTGAACTGCGAGTTGGCGATGACGAAATCGCCGCGCGCCATCACCGAATTGTACCTGAGCTTCAAGGCCGAGCGCCCGCCGTAGGCGCCATGAAAGGTGGTGACGAACGGCCGCCCGACGCGGCGGCAGGCGCCGAGCGCAACCCACGCCGGCGCGCGCGAGCGCGCGTGGACGAGGTCGACCCCCTCCTCGATGATCAGCCGCGCCAGTCGCGGCGCGTTGAGCGCCATCGAAACCGGATTCTTGGTCGCGGCGGGGAACGGCGCCAGCACGCCGCCGACCGCCTGCAATTCGGCCGCCAGCCGGCCGCCTTCCGACGCGACCAGAGCGCGCGCGCCGGCCTGCACCAGGGCGGCGGCGACGTCGATCGTCGTGCGCTCGGCGCCGCCGGCGTCGAGCCGCGGAATGATCTGCAGAATCGTGCGTCCGGCGAGGGCGCCGCTCTCGGCGCGGCCGAAGGGCGCGAGCGTGGCGGCGCTCACGCGCCCCACCGCGCCAGATGGTCGCGCGCCGCGCCGCCGGCATTGACGGCCGCCGCCGCGTCGGCCATGCCGGCCGGAAGGAAGGGCCTGAAACCCGGACGAATCATGGGATCGATTTGACCGTGATCTGCGACGAACCGCAATTCCTCGCCATCGGCGAAGGGACGGCGCGACGCCGTATCGCGTTTCGCCGCCGCTGGCCAGCGCGCGGCGGCCTGCCGGGGATCGTCTGGCTCGCCGGCTTCGGCTCCGACATGGTTTCGACCAAGGCGAGCGCGCTCGACGTCCATTGCGCCGAGCGCGGCCAGGCGCTGCTGCGCTTCGACTATTCCGGCAACGGCGCCTCGGAGGGCAAGTTCGAGGACGGAACGCTTTCGCTGTGGCTCGAGGACGCGCTGGCGGCGATCCGCGCCGAATCCACCGGACGCACCGTGCTCGCCGGCTCGTCGATGGGCGGCTATATTGCGCTGCTGGTCGCGCGCGCGCTCGCCGTGGCGGGCGAGGCGGGACGGCTCGCCGGCATGGTTCTCGTTGCGCCGGCGGTCGATTTCACCGAGGCGCTGATGTGGGCGCGCGCCAGCGACGAAGAGCGCCGCGAGCTGATGGAAAAGGGCGTATGGGCGCGTCCGTCCGAATATTCCCATTCCGGCTACCGCATCGCCCGCGCTCTGATCGAGGACGGGCGGAAGCATCTCCTGTTCGGCGCGACGATCCGCAGTTACTGTCAGACCCGCATCCTGCAGGGCATGCAGGATCCCGACGTTCCCTACCGGCATGCGCTGACGCTGGTCGAGCATATGGCGGGCGATCCGGTCACGCTGACCTTGATCAAGGACGGCGACCATCGCCTGTCGCGGCCGCAGGACCTCGCGCTGATCCTCGAAGCGATCGACAGCTTCGCCTGAGTCACGCGCCTTCCGCCCCGAAGCGATGCAGATCGGCGCCGTTCGCGCGCAGCCACGCTTCGGCGCGCTCCGTTTCGGGATAGAGCCGGCGCGCCAACTTCCAGAACATCGGCGAATGATTCATGTGGACGATGTGCGCGACTTCGTGGGCCGCCAGATAATCGAGGATTTCCGGCGGCGCGAGGATCAGACGCCAGGAGAAGTTGAGTCCGCCGGTCGACGAGCATGAGCCCCAGCGGCTCGCCGTGTCGCGCAAGGCGATGCGGCGCGGCGCGACGCCGAGCCGCGTGGCGTGGCGCGCCACCGCCGCTTCGAGGTCCTTGCGCGCTTCGCGCTTGAGGAAGTCGGCGACGCGGCGAGCGATGAACGGCGCTTCGCCGGCGACGCAGATGATTGGCCCGCCAGCTCCATTCTCGGTCCAGACGACGCCGCGCGCGCCCGGCCGATGGACGATCCGGTGATCGACGCCGCGCAGCGGCGTCACCGCGTTCGGCGCAAAAGCGACGGGCCGCGGCAACCGCTTCAGCCGCGCGCCGATCCACGCCGCGTGGCGCTCGGCGAACTCGCGCGCCGAACGCAGCGAACTGCGCGTCGGCATGGTCAGCAGCACGTCGCGCGTCGCCGTACGCACACGCAGCGTGAAGCGCTGCGACGTCGACAGTCGCTTCAGCGCGACGCGATAGACTTCCCCCGCGTGGGCGACCTCGATGTGCGCGACCGGGCCCGGCGGCGGACGGCGTTCGAACAGGCGCAGCATGGGCGGATGGTAACCTAGCGACGCTCCGAGTCGCCAGGAATTTCGCGCCTTTGAGCCAATCAGCGCAATCGGACGTCGGGTCGCGGGGCCGGCTTGAGCTGGGTCGGCAGGCCGGCGGCGACGGCGACGACCGCGCCGCAGGCGGCCGCCGCCGCCTGGTTGAGCCGCCCCTGCCAGTCGCGAAAGGCGCGGCCGAGCGGAGTCGCCGGCACGACCCCCGCCCCGACCTCGTTGGAAATCAGGATCGCCGGACCGTCGAGTTCGGATAGAACCTTCGTCAATTCCGATATTTGCGCCTCGATGTTAAGGTCCGCTTGCATCAGGTTGGCAAGCCACAGAGTCAGGCAGTCGACGAGAGTCGCTCGCCCCGGCCGGGCTTCCGCCCGCAGCGCCGAAGCGAGCGCCAGCGGCTCCTCGCGGGTCCGCCAGCCCGTGCCGCGCTCGCCGCGGTGGCGGGCGATGCGTTCTGCCATTTCAGCGTCGCCGGCCTCGGCGGTGGCGAGGTAGAGTCTTTCGGCGGCTGTCGCTTCGGCGAGCGCCAGCGCGTAGCGGCTCTTGCCCGAGCGCACGCCGCCGATCACCAGGACGGAGCGGCAGAAGACGGATTCGAGCGAACTGCCCATATTGCTTCGATCTCATGCGCCGGAACGCAATTCAATCCGGCCTTTACGGCGCCGCAACGGTTTGCTCCAATCGCGGCGGCGACCCTGCCCTAGCCGAGCCCGAGGCCGTGCGTGTCCGTTTCTCTCGACCAGACTCTGCGCGATTGGCGCGATTTCTACGCCATGGGCGGCGCCGCGGCGGCGACGCTGGTCGGCCTGATGTTCGTCTTCGCCTCGATCGGCGCGAGCCAGCTCGCCGCCCGCAATCTCGGGGCGATGCGCGCTTTCATCACGCCAACGGTTGTCCACTTCGCATCGGCGCTGTTCGTCTGCCTGGTGTCAGTCATGCCGGGGCACAGCGCGCGCAGCCTCGGCGGCGTGCTCGGCGTCGGCGCACTGATCGGCGTCGCGTACTGCGGCCAGATCCTCGTCTTCATCTTTCGCCGCTTCGCCGCCGGCCTGGCGTGGGAGGACCGGCTCTTCTATGCGTTGATCCCCCTCGTCGGCTATGTCCTGCTGCTCGCCTCGGCGGCGATCGAACTCGAGGGGCGCCCCGACGACGCCAATATCCTCGCCGGGATTGCAATCATCGCGCTGATCGTCGCCGGACTTCGCAACGCCTGGGACATGACGGTGTGGATGACGACGCGCGGCGCAGCCGACAGCCCGTCCGCGCCCGCCGAGGGCGGCTAGGCGCGACCGCGCGCCGTATCCATGATCGAGCGATTTGCGTTAAATGCGCGCCTCACGATCCAGCGGTTTCCGATGAACTCCCTCTTCGCCGGTCTCGGCGTCAGCGTCTTCGAGGTCATGTCGCGGCTGGCGCGCGAGCGCGACGCGGTCAACCTCGGCCAGGGATTTCCCGACGATCCCGGCCCCGCCGATGTGCGCGCCAAGGCGGCGGAGGCGGTGATCGACGGCTGGAACCAATACCCGCCGATGCTCGGCCTACCTGAGCTGCGCGCCGCCGTCGCCGCCCATTACAAGCGTTTCCAGGGGCTCGAACTCGATCCCGAACGCGAGGTCATGGTGACCTCGGGCGCGACCGAGGCGATCGCCGGCGCGCTAATGGCGCTGATCGAGCCGGGCGACGAGGTCGTGCTCTTCCAGCCGATGTACGACGCCTATCTGCCGCTGGTGCGACGCGCCGGCGGCGTGGCGAAATTCGTCACGCTGAAGCCGCCGCGCTGGACCTTCGACGCGGCCGACCTCGCCGCCGCCTTTTCCGACCGCACGCGCGTCGTCCTGTTCAACAATCCGCTCAACCCGACCGGGGTCGTCTACGGCCGCCAGTCGCTCGAGATCCTGGCGCGCGCTTGCGTCAAATACGACGTCATCGCGCTCTGCGACGAAGTCTGGGAGCACGTGGTGTTCGACGGCCTCGACCATCAGCCGCTGATGGCGATGGCGGGCATGCGCGAGCGCACGGTCAAGATCGGCTCGGCCGGCAAGATCTTTTCGCTGACCGGCTGGAAGGTCGGCTTCGTCATGGCCGCGCCGGAGATTTTGCGCATTCTCGCCAAGGCGCACCAGTTCATCACCTTCACCACCCCGCCCAACCTGCAGAGCGCCGTCGCCTACGGCCTCGGCAAGGACGATTCCTATTTCGCGGCCATGCGCCAGGGGTTCCAGCGCAGCCGCGACCGCTTCGCCGCTGGCCTCCGGGAGCGCGGCTTCTCGGTGCTGCCGAGCGCGGGCACCTATTTCCTCAACGTCGACCTCGCGCCGCTCGGCTGCGACGACGACGTCGCCTTCTGCCGCGAGCTGGTCGAGCGCCATGGCGTCGCAGCGATTCCGGTCTCGGCCTTCTATGCCGAAACGCCGATCCGCACCGTCGCGCGCTTCTGCTTCGCCAAGCGCGACACGACGCTCGACGCGGCGCTGATGCGGCTCCAAGGGGTCGCCAGCGAGGCGCGCGTATGACGCTGGCTCGCGTCGCGCTCGCGCTCGCGGTTGCCGGATTGTGCGCGTCGGCGACCCTGGCCGCTGAGACGTCTCCCTTCGCGCCGCCGCCCGCACAGGCGCCGAAGATCGTCCGTCTGCTCGCGCCTCCCGCCGTGATGGACGTCGACGCGCTGCAGGGATTCGAGGCTGAAAGCGGCTATCAAGTCGCCTACGACGCCTACGAGGGCGCGGCCGACCTCGCCGAGAAATGGCGCGACGGCCCCTACGACCTCGTCGTCCTTTCCGGCCCGGCCTTGGCGCGCGAGATCGCCGCCGGCGCGTTGGCGCGGCTCGACCACGCGCGTCTGCCCAACGTCGACAAAGTCCGGCCGGCAGCGCTCGCCAAGCTCGCCGCCTACGACCCGACCGCCGCAGACTGCGCGGCGCCGCTCGGCTGGTACGCAACCGGTCTGCTGTATGACGCCGACAAGGCGGCGCAGCGGATCGCCGGCGCGCCGACCTCGTGGAACGCCCTCTTCAATCCGATCGAAGCGAGCAAAATGGCGGACTGCGGCGTCGTGCTGCCCGACGACCGCGATGCTCTGTTCGCCGCCGCCTGGCGATTGCTCGGCGTCGATCCAACGCGCGCGACCGCCGTGCAGGTCAAGAGCGCCGCCGCTCTGATCGGCCGCAGCCGCAAGACGGCGCGCGCCTTCCCCGCCGCCGACGTCGTCAGCGCGCTGGCGAGCGGCGCCGCCTGCCTCAGCGTCGGCGACGCCGGCGAGGCCGAAGCCGCCAAGTCGCGCAGCCGGGAGGGCGGCGCCGGCGCCGACATCCGTTTCGCCCTGCCGAAGGAAGGCGGCGGACTGGCGATCGAGGTCTACGCCATGCCCCGCGACGCGCTGCACAGCGACGTCGCCTACCTGTTGCTCGATTACCTGCTGCGCCCCGAGATCGCGAGCCGCAACGCCGCGGCGGCGCGGCTGATCGACGCCGAAGCCGCCGACCAGGACGAAACGCTCAAGCGGCTATCGCCGCAAGGAGCCTACGATGCTCGGGTCGCGCCTTTGGTGCAGACCGAATGGGAGAGTCTCGTCACCAGCAAGGCCGAAGCGCCGAAGCCGTCGCAATCGGGCGGACGAACGCCGCCGGCGCGGGTAAAAGCCCAGAGACCGAATCCGAAGAAACCCAAGAAGCCGCAATGAACCGTGGCGCGCAGCGCCCGATGACGACGACCGAATGGGGTCTGCTGCTGCTGTTGTCGCTGCTCTGGGGCGGCTCATTCTTCTTCGTCGGAATCGCCGTCAAGGCATTGCCGCCATTTACGATTGTCGCTGCGAGAGTGACGATCGCGGCGGCGCTTCTGTGGCTCGCCGCGCCATTGACGGGGGTTTCCGCCCTGCGGCTCGGCCGCCAGGCGCCGGCGCTGCTGGCGCTCGCGCTGCTCAACAACGTCGCGCCGTTCTCGCTGCTGACCTGGAGCCAGACCCAACTCGCCAGCGGCCTCGTTTCAATCCTCAACGCGACGACTCCCGTGTTCACTGTCGTCATCGCCCATTTGTTCACCGTGGAGGAAAAGCTCGACCAGCGCCGCCTCGCCGGCGCGCTGATCGGTGTCGTTGGCGTCGCGGCGATGATCGGGCCTGAGCTGTTGGGCGGCTTCGCCGGCCATCTCGTCGCCGAGCTTGCCGCGCTGCTGGCCGCTACGTCTTACGCCGCCGCGAGCGTGTTCGCGCGGCGCTTCCGCCGGCTCGGTCTGGCGCCGATTGAGCTGGCGACCGGCCAGGTCACGGCGTCGGCTCTCGTGCTTCTGCCGCTCGCGCTCGCCGTCGACATGCCCTGGCGGCTGCCCGCGCCCGGCCCCGCGGCGATTGCGGCGATCGGCGCGATCGGCGCGCTGTCGACGGCTCTCGCGTATGTCGTGTTCTTCCGCATCCTCGCCGGCGCCGGCGCGGTCAATGTTGTGCTGGTGACCCTGCTCGCGCCGGCGACCGCGATCCTGCTCGGCGCCGCGGCGCTCGGCGAGCGGCTCGCGGCCCGCGACTTCTTCGGCCTGGCGACCATCGCGCTCGGCCTCGCCGTCATCGACGGCCGCCTGCCGCGCGAGGCGCGGGCGCGCTTCGCGGCGGCGTTCGACCGTTAAACGCCCGCGCTCGCAGACTCCCCATCCTCCTGGCCGCAGGTTAAGATCGCGGTCCGGAGGCGGGCATGGCGATTGATCGCGACAATCCCGGCGACCTCGCGCGACGCGCGGCGGAACGGCGCGCGCGGCGCCCCGGCCGCAGGCCCGACGCGGACCTGTGGCGGCGCGAATCTTTCTGCCTGCCGCGCCTGCAAGCGCGGGCCAAAGCGCGTGAGTTGTTCGAGCGCTTTCCCAAGGCGGCCTACATGACGGAAATCGAGTTCTGGAGCGAACGCGCCGACGGCCAGATCGAATTCGTCGTTCGTCGCCTGCCCAGCGCCGACTGAATCGGCTTCACGAGGCGTCTCGACCCCGACGCGAGCGCTCGATGGACCGCTTATGGTTGCCGAAATGTGGCGACATTCAAGATAGTTCTCAACGTAAATAATTCATTTACCAACATCCTCTTGCCAGAATTTAGGCTATTAGTGGTTTTGCTGCAGAATAAATAATGGTTATTGCGTTGCACTACGAGCGTTGACAACCTAGACCTTGCATCTAATTACTTGCGCATTGTCGCCCGAATCCCGCCACATTCCCTCTCTGTGTTGTGATCATTGGGTTACAGACTTACAACCAATCCAGGGCTATATTCCGACCATGGCCGGCGGGGTGGTTCGGACTCCCTCCGTTATGGTTGGTGACGAGGAGATTGCGATGAAAAAGGTTCTGTTGGCCGCGTTGATGGCCGGGGTTGCGTCGAGCGCGATGGCCGCCGACCTCCCGACCCACAAGGCGCCGCCGGCGCCGGCGCCGTATTATGCGCCGCCCATCTTCAGCTGGACGGGCTTCTATGTCGGCGTGAACGGCGGCTGGGGCGGCGGCAGCAGCGGCGGCGACTTCGGCAGCCCGTCGGGCGGCCTCGTCGGCGGCACGGTCGGCTACAACTACCAGATCGGTCAGTTCGTCGCCGGCCTCGAAGGCGACTGGGACTGGGCCGATCTGAACAAGAATGGCGCTAACGTCCTCGGGCCGTACGGCAACAAGATCGACGACATGGTGACCGCCCGCGCACGCGCCGGCGTCGCGCTCGGCCGCGCCCTGCTCTATGTCACCGGCGGCTACGCGGGCGTCGACGTCAAGACGAGCCTGCCGTACTATTCGTACTCGTCGACCGATTGGCGCAGCGGCGCTGCGATCGGCGCCGGCCTCGAATACGCCTTCACCAACAACATCTCGGCCAAGGCCGAATATCTCTACGTGCCGCTCGGCTCGCAGACGTTCACGGACAGCACCTACTCGGCCAAGAGCGACCTCAATCTCTCGATCGTTCGCGCCGGCCTGAACTACAAGTTCTGATCGGCCCGAATCCGCAAGTTCAAAGGCCCGGCGGGGAGACCCGCCGGGCCTTTGTCATGTCCGGCGTCCGGGCGCTGGTCTAGCCGGCGAAGGCGGTCGCCGCGAAAGCCGGGACGGCGGCGGCGAAGCCATCAAGCCAGGCGACGAGCTTGGGATGGGCGGAGCGCCATTCGCCGGCGAAGCGCAGGTCGAGATAGCCGAGCGCGCAGGCGATCGCGATCGCCCCCACATCGACCTGCCTGGCCGCCGGCGGTCGCGCCTCGAGCGCCGTCAACGCGCGCGTCGTCTTCTCCGCCTGGTAGGCGACCCATTTCGCCGACCGCTCGGCCGACTCGCGCATGCGGCTTTCGTAGACTTGCAGGATCGCGGCGTCGGCGACGCCGTCGGCAAGCGACTGCAGCGTCAGCGCGCGAATCCGCGGCGCGAGTTCGGCCGGGATCAATCGTCCGCCCCCAGCCAGGCCGTCGAGATATTCGACGATGACGCGGCTGTCGAAGATCGCCTGGCCGTCCTCGAGGAGGAGCACGGGGATCTTGCCGAGCGGATTCTGCCGCCGCAGCGAATCGGCCGGATCGCCGGTGTCGGCCCGCTCGATCGCGATCCTCCCCTCCAGGCCGAGTTCGGCGGCGGCAATCCGCACCTTGCGTCCGAACGGCGAAGCGGGCGACGTGCGCAGCGTAAGCATGGCGATCTTTCCTGGGTCGCAAAATCCTCCCCATTCTGCGCCGAATCGCCGCTCTTGTCGTCGTGGAAGGGGGCGCGGCGCGTATTGCCGGACCATTCCGGCGCCTATATGAGCGAAGCTCCGCCGACGCGCGGCGACGCCTCGGCCGGCGTCGGTCGATCGGCGCCGCGAGGTTTGCATGACCGCTTCCACCCACGAACGCCTGGTCGTCATCGGCTCCGGCCCGGCCGGCTACACCGCGGCGGTCTACGCCGCCCGCGCGATGCTGAAGCCCTTGCTGCTCAGCGGCTTCGAGCCGGGCGGTCAGTTGATGATAACCACCGACGTCGAGAACTACCCGGGCTTCGCCGCGCCGATCCAGGGCCCATGGCTGATGGACCAGATGCGGCTGCAGGCCGAGCATGTCGGCGCGCGCGTCGAGAGCGAATACGTCACCGCGCTCGAACTCGGCCAAAGACCGTTCCGCATCCGCTGCGACAGCGGCCGCGCGTTGACCGCCGACGCCGTCATTCTCGCCACCGGCGCCAAGGCGAAATGGCTCGACCTGCGGGGCGAATCGCGGTTCAAGGGCTTCGGGGTCTCCGCCTGCGCGACCTGCGACGGCTTCTTCTTCCGCGGCAAGACGGTGCTGGTGGTCGGCGGCGGCAACTCCGCAGTCGAGGAGGCGCTCTACCTCGCCAACATCGCCAAAGAGGTCGTGGTCGTTCATCGCCGCGATTCGTTCCGCGCCGAGAAGATCATGAGCGAGCGGCTGTTTGCGCGCCCCAACGTGTCGGTGCGCTGGAACAGCGTCGTCGACGAGATCCTCGGGCGCGACAACCCGCTCGGCGTCACCGGCGCGCGATTGCGCGACGTGCGCACCGGCGCGCTGACGACGATCGACGCCGACGGCGTCTTCATCGCGATCGGCCACGCCCCGGCGACCGAGCTGGTCGCCGGCCAGCTTGCGCTCAAAGCCAACGGCTACGTCGCGACGAAGCCCGGTTCGACCACAACCAACATCGAGGGCGTCTTCGCCGCCGGCGACATCGCCGATGACGTCTTCCGCCAGGCGGTCACCGCCGCCGGCCTCGGCTGCATGGCGGCGCTGGAGGCCGAGCGTTGGTTGGCGCTCCAGGCGCCGGCGCGCGCCGCAGCAGAGTGAAGCTGGCGCAAAACCTGCTATAGGGAGCGGCAAGCGGCGGCCGACCCGCCGCCGCGCCTGTCGCGCAACGAGCGCCGCGACGAAGCCCGACGAAGCGGCGGCCGGGCGCGCCGGAGACCGGGATGGATTGGGACAAGCTGCGCATCTTCCAGGCGGCTGCGGAGGCCGGCTCGTTCACCCATGCGGGCGAAACCCTGGGTCTCAGCCAGTCGGCGGTCAGTCGCCAGGTCGGCGCGCTCGAACAGGAGCTCGGCGCCCCCCTCTTCCATCGCCACGCGCGCGGGCTCATCCTCACCGAACAGGGCGAGATGCTGCGCGAGGCGGTGCACGACGTCGTGCTCAAGCTCGACGCGGTGCGCAGCCGCCTGATCGACACGCGCGAGAAGCCGCACGGCGAACTGCGCGTCACCAGCACTTTGGCGCTCGGCGCCAATTGGTTGGCGCCGCGGCTCGAGGAATTCGTCGAGCTCTATCCGGAAGTAAAGCTGCAACTGCTGCTGTCCGACGACGAGCTCGACATCGGCATGCGCGAAGCCGACATCGCGTTGCGGCTGCGCGAACCAATGCAGCCCGACCTCATCCGCCGCCGTCTGTTCACCGTCCACTTCCACGCCTACGCGTCGACCGACTATCTCAAGAAGGGCGGCCAGCCGCGCACCATCGCCGACCTCGACCAGCATCGGCTGGTCGCTTTCGGCGCGCCGACGGCGACGCATTTCCTCTACGACCTCAATTCGCTGCTGACGGTCGGGCGCGACCCGAAATCGCCGCGCGTCCCCCATATCGCGATCAACAATCTCGCCGCCATCATTCGCTCGGTCGAGCACGGGGTCGGCATCGCGGTGCTGCCCGACTATTGCGTCGCGCCGAACTCCGGCTTGGTGCGGCTCTTGCCGCAGGTCGATATGCCGGAAATGGACTGCTTCCTCGTCTACGCGGAGGAGTTGAAGAACGTCGCGCGCATCCAGGCGTTCCGCGACTTCCTCGTCGCCAAGGCGCAGCGCTGGCGCTACTGAGGCGAAACCGCGCTCGTCACATGAAGAGCGGCTCCTTCTCCAGTCCCTTGTAAAGCGAGGCGACCTGCTCGGCGTAGCCGTTGAAGAGGAGGGTCGGGCGCTGCTCGCCGGTCGTCAGGAAGGTTTCGCGCGCCTGGCTCCAGCGCGGATGCGGCACGTCCGGATTGACGTTGGCCCAGAAGCCGTATTCGTCGGGGCCGAGTTGCTGCCAGAAAGTCTGCGGCCGATCGGCGACGAAGCTCACCTTGACGATCGACTTCGCCGACTTGAACCCGTATTTCCACGGCGTCGCCAGACGGATCGGCGCGCCCTGCACCTTGGCGACCGGCTTGCCGTAGGCGCCGGTGACCACGAAGGCGAGTTCGTTGGTCGCTTCGGCGATCGTCAGCCCCTCGACATAGGGCCACGGCATGAACAACTTCTGGCCCGGCGCCTCGTCCGCGTCGAGGAAGCTCTCGAAGCGCACATATTTCGCGCCCGACAACGGCTTCGCGCGATCGATCAGCGCCTTCAGCGGAAAGCCGGTCCACGGGATCGCCATCGACCACGCCTCGACGCAGCGGTGGCGATAGAGCCGCTCCTCGAGGCCGATCGTCTTGACGAGGTCGTCGACGTCGATCGTCTCTTTTTTCTCGACCAGCCCGTCGATCGTCAAGGGCCATGGCCGCGTCTTCAGCGCGTCGGCGTCGACGTGTTTGCTCGTCGTGAATTCGTAGAAGTTGTTGTAGTGGAGGTTGATCTTCTCCGGCGTCACCTCGCGGTCGAGCGAGTAGGCGGGGTTGCGCTTGGCGGGATAGAGTCCGGCGTTCGGAACGGCCTCGTCGGCCAGTGCGCGACGCGGCAGGCCAGCGACGCCGAGCGCGGCGACGGAACCGGCGACAAAGGCGCGGCGGTTGAGGAAAATCGCTTCCGGGGTGGTCTCGCTGGCGGGAATCTCCCACCCGCGGCGGCGGTGATCGAGCATGGCGGCCCTCGCGACGTTTACGGCGGACGTTCGAGACGCGGCGGAGACAACCGCCGGTTCTAGCGATACGCGAGGCTGTGGGCGTTTGTTACGCCCCGCCGATCACACTTTCTCGACCTGCCCGAACTCGAGGTCGACCGGCGTCGCGCGGCCGAAGATCGACACCGCGACCTTGACCCGCGAGCGCTGCTCGTCCACTTCCTCGACCACGCCGTTGAATGAAGCGAATGGACCGTCGGCGACACGCACGTTTTCGCCGATCTCGAAGCGGATCGACGCCTTCGGCCGCTCGACCCCGTCGGCGACCTGGCCCTTGATCCGCTCGGCCTCGTTGTCGGGGATCGCCATCGGCTTCTTGTCGGCGCCGAGGAAGCCGGTGACCTTCGGGGTGTTCTTGATCAGGTGGTAGACCTCGTCGGTGAGGTCGCATTTCACCAGCACGTAGCCGGGAAAGAACTTGCGCTCCGAGTTGACCTTGCGGCCGCGCCGAACCTCGACGACCTGCTCGGTCGGCACCATGATCTCCACGAACTTGTCCTGCAGCCCGCGCTGGGCCGCCTGTTCGCGGATCGACTCGGCGACTTTCTTCTCGAAGTTCGAATAGGCGTGGACGATGTACCAGCGCATGTTCATGTGCGGGATTCCGGAATTCCTCGATGGAGCGGCGCTTGGCGGCCGGATCAGCCGCCGCGGCCGAGGCCCAGCGCCAGACTGACCGCCACTCTGAGCCCCTCGTCGACGACCAGGAAGAAGAAGCTGGTGAACACCACCATCAACAGCACCATGCCGGTCGTGATCAGCGTCTCGCGCCGGCTCGGCCAGACGACCTTGGTCGCCTCGGACCGCACCTGCTGGAGAAACTCGAAAGGACTGGCCATGTTTCTTCACGCCTGACGGCGGCTCGACGGTCGCGCGGCAGCGGACGCGCCGGGCCAAAAAATTGGGGCGCGGAACCTTTCGGCGCCGCGCCAAGCAAGCCTCATATAGGAAGCGGGGCCGCTTCGCCAAGCGAAATGTGCGGGCGGCGGCGCCGGACCTGCGCTTTTCCGCGCCCTTTGACCCTCCCCGGCGGCGCGGAGCAGGATCGATTCATGTGCAACCTCTACTCGGTCACCACCAACCAGGAGGCGATTCGCCGCCTGTTCGCGGTCGCCAACGACCGCGCCGGCAATCTGCCGGCGCTCTCCGCCGTATTTCCCGATCAGTTCGCGCCGATCGTGCGCAACGCCGCCGGCGGCGGGCGCGAACTCGTCCTGGCGCGATGGGGCGTCCCCGGTCCGCTCCAGGTCGGGCAGCCGCTGGTCACCAATTTGCGCAATCCGGCGAGCCCGTTCTGGCGGCGCTGGCTCGGGCCGGCCAACCGCTGCCTCGTCCCGGTCAACGCCTTCTGCGAATACGCGAATACGAAGCCGCGCAAGACGCCGGTGTGGTTCGCCCGCGACGACAGCCGACCTTTGTTCGCCTTCGCCGGCGTGTGGGGCCGCTGGCGCGGCGCGCGCGGGCCAAAATCGGCGCCGGTCGAGGGCGAGCACGAGCTGTTCGCCTTCCTCACCGCCCCGCCCAATGCGGTCGTCGCGCCGATTCATCCGAAGGCGATGCCGGTCGTGCTGACCGACCCCACGGCCTTCGAGCTGTGGCTGACCGCCGACACCCCCGAGGCGCTGAAGCTCCAGGCGTCCGCGCCGGACGACGCGCTGACGATCGTCGCGCGCGGCCAGCGCGAAGACCCCTGAGCCTGGCTCGCGCGGGGCTTCGGCTGGAGACCACAAGCTTTTGATCTAGCAAAGAATCGAGCTGATCACCGCGAAACTGGCAGGAGAGGAGGGACTCGATGTAATTCGGCTCCCGGATCTGACCCGGTGATGACCAATCGTCTCAATGCATTACTACGCCGATCGGCGTTCGGACCCCGCGCCGATTGACAGCGGCGAGAGAAGCGCGCCCACAAAACACCAATGCGCCGAGGGAAGCGATCGGTTGATCAGCTCATGCCGACGCTGCTTCGCTCCGAGATAGACGGAGGCTCACAACCGACCTGTGTCTCGTGTCAGCCGGCGCCGCGGCCGGACGACGAGCGCAATCCGCGATGCTCGCGTTGCAGCGCGGTCAGGATGGCGTCGACGATCTGATCGGGCGAACCACCGATGTCGATCGTGATCACCGGTTCGTCCTTGTCGGGTTCCTCCAGCGTCTCGAACTGGCTGGCAAGCAGGCTCGGCGGCATGAAATGGCCCATTCGCTGGGTGATCCGCGCTGACACCAGCGCGCGTTCGCCGCGCAGATAGATCAACTCGACGTCAGACCGGCCCGCCCGAATGCGCTCGCGGTAGGCGCGCTTCAAGGCCGAGCAGGTGATGATTCCAGAAACACCCTCGGCGTTCCAGAGGTCGATGAGGGCGGCGATCGAATCGAGCCACGGCAGGCGATCGGCGTCGGTCAGCGGAATGCCGTGGTGCATTTTGTCGACGTTGGCCTGCGGATGGAGGGCGTCGCCCTCCTGGAACCTCCAGTGGAGTCGGCCCGCCAGCATAGCTGCGACGGTGGTCTTGCCAGAGCCGGACACGCCCATGACGATCAGGATGATCGGGGATGTCGTTCCCGCGGCCTCTTCGTTTACGACCGAGCTCATGGTTGCGAGGGATCGGCGATCGGCTCGATCTTGCCGAGAACGAATACGTACGACAGGATGCCGATCGCCAGCACCACGCCGGCAATCAGGAACGCGTTGCCGAACGACTGCGTCTCGCCGACGACGAACCCGGTGACCGCCGGGGCGACGACGCCCATCATGTTGTTGGCGAAGTTCATGATGCCGCCGATGGTTCCGGTGCCGCCTTGCGGCGCGATCAGCGAGGGGATCGACCAGCCGACCGGCG
>PLRT01000231.1 GCA_003164915.1 Hyphomicrobiales bacterium
GCCTCGACGACGACGCGCGCCTCGGCGGCGATGGCGGGCTCGATCGCAGCGATGCGGCCGTCCTGCGCGGCGATGTCGATTCCGCGCCGGCCGTCGGGCAGCGTCGCGCCGCGGACGATGAGATCGAAAGTCATCAGGTCCCCTCTTACTGCTCCTCTCCCCGCTTGCGGGGAGAGGTCGGGTGAGGGGCCAGGAGATTGGCTTTCCCATGTGGCGACTCGCCCCGCCCCTCATCCTAACCTTCTCCCCGCGCGCGGGGAGAAGGGATGCTCATCAGCTATGCAGGCCTGGCGCCTCATGGCCGGTGCGCGCCACGTATTCCGTGTAGCCGCCGCCGTATTGATGGACCCCCTCGGGGGTCACCTCCAACACGCGATTGGAGAGGGAGGCGAGGAAACGCCGGTCGTGCGAGACGAACAGCATGGCGCCATCGTATTGCGACAGCGCCGCGATCAGCATCTCCTTCGTCATCAGATCGAGGTGGTTGGTCGGCTCGTCGAGCACGAGGAAATTCGGCGGATCGTAGAGCATGATCGCCATGACCAGCCGCGCCTTCTCGCCGCCCGACAGCACCCGGCACTTCTTTTCGATGTCGTCGCCGGAAAATCCGAAGCAGCCGGCGAGCGAACGCAGCGAACCCTGGCCAGCCTGCGGGAAGGCGTCCTCCAGCGATTGGAAGACGCTCCGGTCGGCGTCGAGCAGATCCATCGCATGCTGAGCGAAATAGCCCATCTTCACGCTGGCGCCGATCGCGACGTCGCCGGAGTCCGGCTGCGCGGCGCCCGCCACCAGCTTCAGCAGCGTCGACTTGCCGGCGCCGTTGACGCCCATCACCGCCCAGCGCTCGCGCCGGCGCACCTGAAAATCCAGCCCGGCGTAGATGCTGCGCGCGCCGTAGCCCTTGTCGACGCGCTTGAGCGTCGCCACGTCGTCGCCGGAACGTGGCGCGGGCCGAAACTCGAATAGGATCGTCTGGCGTCGTCTCGGCGGCTCGACGCGCTCGATCTTGTCCAGCTTCTTCACCCGGCTCTGCACCTGCGCAGCGTGCGAGGCGCGCGCCTTGAAGCGCTCGATGAACTTGATTTCCTTGGCCAGCATCGCTTGCTGGCGCTCGAACTGCGCCTGCTGCTGTTTCTCGTTCTGCGCCCGCTGTTGTTCGTAGAATTCGTAGTTCCCGGCAAATGTCGTCAGCGCGCCGCCGTCGATTTCGACCACCTTGGTGACGATGCGATTCATAAACTCGCGGTCGTGCGAGGTCATCAGCAACGCCCCGTCATAGCTCTTGAGAAACGCCTCCAACCAGATCAGGCTCTCGAGATCGAGATGGTTGCTCGGCTCGTCGAGCAGCATGGCGTCGGGGCGCATCAGCAGGATGCGGGCGAGCGCCACCCGCATCTTCCAGCCGCCGGACAGCGCGCCGACGTCGCCCTCCATCGACTCCTCGCTGAAGCTCAGGCCGGCCAGCACTTCGCGCGCTCGGGCCTCGAGCGCGTAGCCGCCGAGGTCCTCGAACCGGCCATGCGTCTCGCCATAGCGCTCGACGATCGCATCGAGGTCGTCGGCATGGGCGGGGTCGGCCATCGCCATTTCCAGCTCGCGCAACTCGGCGGCGACGGCGCTCACCGGGCCGGCGCCGTCCATCACCTCGGCGACGGCGCTGCGACCCGACATTTCGCCGACGTCCTGGCTGAAGTAGCCGATGGTGACGCCGCGATCGACCGACACCTGCCCTTCATCGGGGGGTTCCTGCCCAGTGATCATGCGGAAGAGCGTCGTCTTGCCGGCGCCGTTGGGGCCGACCAGGCCGACCTTCTCCCCTTTCCACAACGCCGCGGAGGCTTCGATGAAGAGGAGGTGATGACCATTCTGCTTGCTTATGGCTTCGAGACGAATCATGCGGGCGCGGAACCTCGGAGACGTGCTTTGCGTGATTTTGCGTCAAGCCCGGCCATGACGGCGGAGCGTGGACCAACCCAAGAACAATCCGCCCTATTCCTCGAACCGTTCGCTGGTCCCCGCGTGGCCCTTTGGCGCGATCGACGCATCGGCGGCCCGTACCGGCTGGGCGGAATCGCGGAAGCGGTTGACGATCGGGTAGCGGCGGTCGCGGCCGAAATTCTTCGGGCCGACCTTGACCCCCGGCGCCGACTGGCGGCGCTTGTATTCGGCGAGATAGAGCAGCCGTTCAACCTTGCGCACGACCTCGGATTCGAAGCCCTCGGCGACGATGTCGGAGAGCCGCTTCTCCTGCTCGACCAGGCGATAGAGGATCGCGTCGAGGGTCGGGTAGGGCGGCAGCGAATCCTCGTCCTTCTGGTTGTCGCGCAGCTCGGCGGTCGGCGGGCGGACGATGATTTCGGGCGGGATGACGATTCCGTTCGGGCCCCTCGCGCCGGGCGGCTTCCAGCGGTTGCGCAAGGTCGCGAGGCGGAACACCTCGGTCTTGTAGACGTCCTTGATCGGGTTGAAGCCGCCGTTCATGTCGCCGTAGAGCGTCGCGTAGCCGACCGACATTTCCGACTTGTTGCCGGTGGTGACGACCATCGCGCCGAACTTGTTGGAGATCGACAT
>PLRT01000037.1:0-2272 GCA_003164915.1 Hyphomicrobiales bacterium
CGAGCCGCGCCTGCGACGGCGCGGCGGGCGCCGGCGAGGGCGCCTGGGGGCTCGGCCACAGATCGGCCAGCGCGCCGTAAGGGTTGGCGTCCCGGCGCCGCGGCGGCGCAGAGGGCTCGGCGGCGAAAGCGATCAGGCCGCCGTAGGGATTGGCGATTCGGCGCGCCGGCGGCGAATCGGCCGCCGAACGGGCGACGACGATCCGCGGCGTCGCGCTCGGCGGCGCCGACAGGACCCAGGCCGCAAAGCCGACGGTGAGGGACAGCGCAACGCAGCCGCAAAGCAACGGAAGGAGAATGAGGTTCGAATCGCGCCCACGCTCAAACACGACCCCGTCGAAGATCGCCTCGTTCGCCTGCATCTCGTTCCTACGCTCACGCTTGGCACAGCACAGGCGCCGAATTTGAACGAAACGGGTTCACGCTCGATTAACCGCGTTCGGCCCCTCGCCAGGCCGGGCGCGAAAAGAGCGCCCGCCGGGTCTCGCGCGTTACGGGGGTCGCGCCGGAGCGAGCGCGCCGAACGTCGGTTTCGTCTGTCCCGAAGGGAGAAGGATCAGATCTTCGCCACCACCGCGAGGCGGGTGATCTTGCCGTCCTGGAACGCCTTGAGGAAGGCGTCGTAGTCCTTGATCGACACACAGCCGTTGGAATCGCCGTTGTCGCCCATCATGAAGGGATGGGCGAGCAGCCCTTCGCGGCCGTAGACCGCGCCGTCGCCGCCGACCGGGATCAGCCGGATCGCCGCCACCCCGTGGAACAGCGACTCACGCAACTGCAGATCGTAGAGATCGGGCGGGGTTGCGCCCTTCGCGTGCTCGTCGACGTGATTCGGGTCGTCCAAATCTGCGCCGAGACCGGAATGCGCCTCGATCTTGGTGCCGTCGGGCATGTAGAGCGCGCGGCCGCTGATGTCGTAGACCGCGGTGTGGTCGTCGTAACCGGCCGGCCGGATCGGCTGCGGGCTGAAGATCGAGAAGATCGACGTGGTCTTCGCCGGCGCGGCGGGCTCGATCGCCGCGGCATCGGGCGCGGCGTAGGCGAGCGCCGAGCCGAGCGAGCGGCTGGGGCCGAGTCCCTGGTCGGCCGCGGTGGGAGCCGGCGCTTCCAGCGCGGCCGATTGGGGCGGACGCGGCGGCGGCAGCGGGATCGAATCGTCGGCCAGCGGGACGTCGCGTTTGGGCGGCAGCGGCGCGTCAGGCGCGACGGCCGGGGGCGGCGCATCGGCGGCGGGCGGCGCAGCCTCCAGCGTCGCGACGATCGGCGAAGGCGGCGGCGCGGCGGCCGCGTCAGGGAAGAGCCCGACCAGCGAGCCGTAGGCGGCGGAATCGTCGTGGCGCAGCGCCGGCGCGGGGGGCGCGGACGCAGGCGCGGCGTCGAACGCCACCAGCCCGCCGAACGGGTCGCCGACGGGGCCGGTCGGCGCGGCGGCGGGCGGCGGCGCGGCGGCGACTTCGGCAGGCGGCGGCGACGGCGAAACGAACCAAAGGCCGAAACCGCAGACGCCCGCCAGCGCGACCCCGCCGGCCAAAATGGCCAGCGCGTCGGCGCGCAGATCGCGTCCGCGCGCCGCAGGCGTTTCCAGCAGAATCGGCGTCATCGTCGACATGCCCGGCCCTAGCCCACCCCCTCCAAGCGACGAGTCTGTTGGGCGAATGTTTACGCCCGATTAACCGCAAGCGCCACTTCCCGCCCCGGCCGCGCCTCGTCGCCGCAAGCGCCACGCGCGCCCCTCGCGAGAGCTTGGCATAGGAAAGGATTGAGGAAAAAAAAGGGCCGATTCGGCGTCAGCCAGCGACCGCGACCTCGGGCGCCTTCGCCCTCGGCCCGCTTTCCTGGCAGTCGCAGCCCCGCAGGATCATGCCGACCGTCGCGGCGATATGCTCCTCTTCGGATGGCCAAGCGAGACCGGGGAAGGCCAGGCGCAGCGCCACGGCGCCGGACACCGCTGTCCACATCGCCAGCGCGGCTTCTTCCGCAGACGCGGCCCCCTCCGCCGTCGCGGACCGCTTCGCTTCGCGGAAGCGCGCGGCGAGGCGATCGAGCAGATCGCTGCGCAGACCGACTTTCGCCTTCAAATCCGCCTTGGCCTCGACGTGGCACGTGCGTAAGGCCTTGCGCATGAAAATGACGCGGAAATCGTCGGCGTTGCGCAACCAGAAGCGCATATAGGCGGCAAGGACCGCCCGCAGGCGCTCAGCCGGTCCCAATTGCGCGCAATCGGCGCCGTCGAGCGCGTCGGCGAGACGCCCCCACGCCTCCTCGGCGAGCGC
>PLRT01000037.1:2319-2914 GCA_003164915.1 Hyphomicrobiales bacterium
ATCAAATACGAGCGGCGCGGCGACGCGTTCATGACGGTCTTCATATCAGCCCCCCGGCCTGCGGCATTTACATCCCGTTTCCTTCGGATTGCGATCGCCGATTAGGAAACGCGACGCGGCGTTTGTCAAACCTCCGTTGTCGGCGGTTGCGGCGTGACAGTGATCCCGGCGCCGGCCGCGAACGGCCGGCGCGGGGGGACGGCCGACGATCAGCGGCCGCGGTGATAGAGGCTCGGGGCCTGATCGGCCGCCGCGTTGACGAACTGATCGGTCGCCTGGGCGCGGAAGTCGCGCAGGTCGCCGGTCGTACGCTCGGTGGCCGAGTTCATCCGGTCCAAATGGTTCTGCCACTGGTCGGTGGTCGGAATGGCGAAGGCCTGGCCGACGCCGAGGGCGATAACCAGCGCCGAAGCGCCGAGGACAGCAAAGTTACGCATGGAAGTTCTCCTGATTGGGATTGTGGTCTTGGTTCAGCGGCCGCGGTGGTAGAGGCTCGGGGCCTGATCGGCCGCCGCGTTGACGAACTGATCGGTCGCCTGGGCGCGGAAGTCGCGCAGGTCGCCGGTCGTGCGCTCGGTGGCCGAGTTCATCCGGT
>PLRT01000084.1 GCA_003164915.1 Hyphomicrobiales bacterium
TGGCCTTCTCGATCACCATTTCCGCGACCTGGACGTGGCGCACCGCCGGCTCGTCGAACGTCGAGGACACGACCTCGCCCTTGACCGACCGCTGCATGTCGGTGACTTCCTCCGGTCGCTCGTCGATCAGCAGCACGATCAGGAAGCATTCGGGGTGGTTGGCGGTGACCGACTGGGCGATGTTCTGCAACAGCACCGTCTTGCCGGTGCGCGGCGGCGAAACGATCAGCGCGCGCTGGCCCTTGCCGATCGGCGAGACGATATCGATCACCCGCACCGACATGTCCTTGCGGGTCGGGTCGTCGACCTCGAGCTTCAGCCGCTCGTCGGGATAGAGCGGGGTCAGGTTGTCGAAATGCACCTTGTGACGCGTCTTCTCCGGATCCTCGAAGTTGATTGCGTTGCATTTCAGCAGCGCGAAATAGCGTTCGCCCTCTTTCGGGCTGCGAATCACCCCTTCGACCGTGTCGCCGGTGCGCAGGCCGAGGCGGCGGATCTGCGAGGGCGAAACATAAATGTCGTCCGGCCCGGCGAGATAGTTGGCGTCCGGCGAGCGCAGGAAGCCGAATCCGTCCTGGAGGATTTCGATCACCCCCTCGCCGATGATCTCGACTTCGCGCGCCGCCAGTTGCTTGAGGATGGCGAACATCAGCTCTTGCTTGCGCATGATCGAGGCGTTCTCGACCTCGTTCTCTTCGGCGAAGGCAAGCAGTTCGGTGGGGGATTTTTTCTTCAGGTCTTGGAGTTTGATTTCCCGCATTGGGAAGATCCTCGGAGGGTTCGGCGAGGGCTGAGGAGGGTCGGGCGCGAAAACCGGGGCGAAGCGGGTATCCGCTTCGGCCGGCGTCGGCGGGATCGCGATGATCGGCGCGCCGACGGAAACGCCCGGGAAGGCGAGGGCCTCCGTTTAGCCGGCTTCGACGAATCTTTCAACGGCTGATTTGCTGGCCCGATTTCGGCCGCCGCGGCGCCTACGGCTTCATCACCACCAGGAAAACGACGACGATCATGATCACCGTCGGCGCTTCGTTGACGATGCGGTAGAAACGCGGCGAACGCGCGTTGCGGTCTTCGGCGAAGGCGCGCAGCTGGGCGGCGAAAAAGCCGTGCAGGGCGGTCAAAGCCAGCACCAGCGCCACTTTGGCGTGCAGCCACGGCGACAGAAGGTAGCCTTCTCGCCATGCCAGCAGCGGCCCGGTTAACCACACCGCGATCATCGCCGGCGTCGCGATGCCTCTGAGCAACCGCCGCTCCATCACCTTGAACTGTTCGGACATCGGCGATTTCGGCGCGCTCTCGGCGTGATAGACGAACAGTCGTGGCAGATAGAGCATCGCCGCCATCCACGAGATGACGGCGATAATGTGCAAGACCTTGATCCAGAGCTCGAACGAGGCCATTGGCGGCGCAATCCTTGGGAAATGGGCGGAGGCGAATGTGCCACGACGAGACCGCAAGGGCAAAGCCCGCGCCGTTCTCCCAGCGCGCCCGCCAAGAGAATCCAAGACTCTGACTCTCTAGATTCGATTCTCTTTACCGGCCGAAAGCGGGCGGGCAATTCTGTCCACCGGCGGGCGGCCAATCCAATGGGCGAGCGCGGCGCAAGGGCGGTCGCCGGGGGGCTGGGGAAAGGTTAATGAAAGGTTAACCGATTCAATGCGGCCGCCGGAATTGCGAATGTGGACGGCGCGCCGTCGTCCCCGTACTTCCCGCTTTGGCGCGCGCAAGCGTCATGATCGGCACCCCGGCGTCGGCTGTGGAGGGGCCGGGGCTCAAACGTCCGGCCGGGTGCGGCGCCGCGGTCGGCGCCGGGTTTCTCCACCGCTGTCCACAACCGCCGCGCCGAGTTATATGGGGGCTTGTCGTCAGCGGAGGCGGAGTTGGGGCGCAGCTATTTTCATCTTCATCTCGTCTCCGATTCGACCGGCGAGACCCTGATCGCCGCGTCGCGCGCCGCGGCCGCGCAATATCAGGGCGTCGCCTCGATCGAGCATGTCTACCCGCTGGTGAGAACCCGCGCCCAGCTCGATCGGGTGATCGCTGAAATCGACAACGCCCCGGGCATCGTCCTGTTCACGCTGGTCGATCCCGACCTGTCGCGCCGGCTGGAAACCGCCTGCGAAGAATCCGGTTCGCCATGCCTGTCGGTGCTCGGCCCGGTGCTGACGCTCTTCCAGTCCTATCTCGGCCAGAGTTCGACGCCGCGCGCCGGCGCCCAGCACATGCTCAACCCGGAATATTTTCGGCGCATCGACGCGCTGAACTTCACCATGATGTGCGACGACGGCCAACTGCCGGAGACTCTGGAGAGCGCCGACATCGTGCTGCTGGGCGTCAGCCGCACCTCGAAGACGCCTACGAGCATCTATCTCGCCAACCGCGGCTACCGCACCGCCAATATCCCCCTGGTGCCCGGCGTGCCGTTGCCGGCGGCGCTCGACCACCTGCGCCGGCCGTTGATCGTCGGTCTGGTGGCCTCGGCCGATCGCATCGTCCAGATCCGCCAGAATCGGCTGTTGGCGCTGCAGGCCAATTCTCAGACCGAATATGTTGATCGCGTCGCGGTCGCCAACGAAGTCAACGATTCGCGGCGCTTGTTCGGCGAGCGCAGCTGGCCGATCATTGACGTCTCGCGCCGCTCGATCGAAGAGACCGCAGCGGCGATCCTCGATCTCTACCGCGAACACAAACAGAAGTTCATCGCCCACGGGTGAAATGGACCGCCATGCTCGCCCCCTCTCTGTGGATAGGCGCCTCGCCGATCGTCCTCGCCTCGAAGAGCGCGAGCCGGCGCGCTCTGTTGGCCGCCGCCAGCCTGCCATTCCAGGTCGAGCCTGCCGACATCGACGAGCGCGCGATCGAACAGGGGCTGGCCGAACAGGGCGCGACCGCGTCCGATCTCGCGCTGGCGCTGGCGCGCGCCAAGGCGCTGGCGGTCAGCGTGCGGCGATCTGGCGCGCTGACGCTCGGCGCGGACCAGACGCTGGCCCTCGAGGGGCAGGCGATGCACAAGGCGCCGACCCGCGCCGCGGCGGCCGAAGCGCTGACCGCGATGAGCGGCCGCGCGCACCGGCTGACGTCGGCCTTTGCGCTGGCGCGCGACGGCGCCATCCTCGCCGAGGACAGCGACAGCGCCGATATGACGATGCGCGCCCTCGACGCGGCGCAGATCGCCCGCTATCTCGACACTGCCGGACCCGCCGTCCTGGCGAGCGTCGGGGCCTACCAGATCGAAGGTCTCGGCGTGCATCTGTTCGCTTCGATCTGTGGCGACCACGCCACCATACTCGGGCTGCCGATGCTGAAACTTCTCGCCGCCCTGCGCGGGCTTGGACTGCTGGCGCTATGAGCGCCGTCCGTCGCGCCGGCGTCTGCGGCTGGCCGGTCGCCCATTCGCGATCGCCGCTAATCCACGGCTATTGGCTGGCGCGCTACCGCCTCGAGGGCGCCTACGAGCGGTTCGCCGTGCCGCCGCTCGGTTTCGCCGATTTCGCCGCCTCGATCGGGGTCGACGGCCTGGTCGGAGCCAATGTCACGGTGCCGCACAAGGAAGCCGCCTTCGCCGCCTGCGATCGGCTGACCGATTCGGCTCGCGCCACCGGGGCCGTCAACACCCTATGGCGCGAAGGCGGCGCGTTGTGGGGCGACAACACCGACGTCGCCGGCTTCCTGGCGAGTCTCGACGCCGAAGCCCCGGGCTGGCGCGAGCGGGTCGACAGCGCCGTCGTGCTCGGCGCCGGCGGCGTGGCGCGGGCGATCGTCCAAGGACTCGTCTCGCGCGGCGTCGAACGCATTGCGATCGTCAACCGCACCCCGGCGCGCGCTGTTGCGCTCGCCGAGCGCTTCGCGCCGGCCGTGCGCGCCGCGACCTGGGACGATTTGCCGCAGCTGCTTGCGCCGGCGGGCCTCCTGGTCAACGCGACCATCCTCGGCATGGCCGGTCAGCCGCCGCTCGACGTCAATCTGGCGGCGCTGCGACCGGAAGCCGTCGTCGCCGACGTCGTCTATGTGCCGCTCGCGACGGCGCTGGTCGAAGCGGCCTGGCGGCGCGGCTGCGTCGCGATCGGCGGGCTCGGCATGCTGCTGCGCCAGGCGGCGCCGGGCTTCGCCCGCTGGTTCGGCAAGACGCCCGAGGTGACGGCGGAGCTGCGCGCCCTGGTCGAGGCCGACCTGCGCGCGGGCGAAAAAGGCCGGACGTGATCGTCGCCGGCCTCACCGGCTCGATCGCGATGGGCAAATCGACGGTCGGGAAGATGTTCGCCGAACTCGGCGCGCCGGTGTTCGACGCCGATGCGGCGGTGCGCGCGTTCTACCGCTCCGACGAATCCAATGTCGTCGAGGCGGCCTTTCCCGGCGTGCGGGTCGCCGGCGAAGTCGATCGCGTCAGGCTCGCCGCCGCGACGCTCGGCAATCCGGCGGCGCTCGAGCGACTGGAAGCGATCGTCCACCCCGACGTTGCGCGCCGACGCCTGGCTTTTCTCGCCGCGGCGGCGGCGGCCGGCCGCCGCGTCGCGGTCGTCGATGTGCCGCTCCTGTTCGAAACCGGCGGCGAAAGGACAGTCGATCTCGTCGTGGTCGTGAGCGCCGGCCTCGAGGCGCAACGCGCGCGCGCCCTGTCGCGGCCCGGCATGACGGAAGGAAAGCTCGCCGCGATTCTCGCCCGCCAGACGCCCGACGCCGAGAAACGCCGCCGCGCCCATTGGCTGATCGATACGCGTGGCCCCTACGCGGCGACCCGCGCCCAGGTCGCCGCCGTGCTGCGCTCGCTCGCCGCCGTTCCGGGCCGGAGGCCGACCAATGCGTGAAATCGTCCTCGACACCGAAACCACCGGCCTCGATCCCGCCAAGGGCGATCGGCTGGTCGAGATCGGCGCGGTGGAGATCGTCAACCAGATCGCCAGCGGCGCGGTTTTTCACGTCCTGATCAATCCCGAACGCGACGTGCCCGAGGAAGCGTTCCGCGTCCATGGGCATTCGACCGCCTCGCTCGCCGACAAGCCGGTGTTTTCCGCGGTGGTCGACGATTTCCTCGCCTTCGTCGGCGAGGACCGCCTGGTCATCCACAACGCCGAATTCGACATGCGCTTCCTCAATGCCGAACTGGCGCTGCTCGGCCGGCCGCCGATCCCCGCCGATCGCGTCATCGACACGCTCGCACTGGCGCGCCGCAAGCATCCCGGCGCGCCCAACAATCTCGACGCGCTGTGCGACCGCTATCGCATCGACCGTTCGAAGCGCGTCCGCCACGGCGCGCTGCTGGACGCCGAGATCCTGGTCGAAGTCTACGGCGAGTTGACGGGCGGCCGTCAGCGCTCGCTGAGCTTCGCGGCGGCCGAGACGGCGCGCGCCGACGGGCCGAGCGCGCCGGAGCGGCGCGCGCGGCCGGTCCCGCTGCCTGGGCGCGTGAGCGAGGCCGAACGCCAGGCGCACGCGGCCCTGGTCGAAGCGCTGGGCGAATCGGCGATCTGGCGACGTTACGCGCCGGCCAAGGGCGACGGCGCCGGTTAGGCGTTCGCCGCGGCGGGGGCGCCGGCCGCCTGCAGCCGCTGCAGATAAAGGCGGTGGAAGTCGATCGGGTCGACATAGAGCGGCGGGTAGCCGCCGTTGCGCACCGCCTCGGCGATGATCTGGCGCGCGAACGGAAACAGCAGCCGCGGCCCTTCGATCATCGCCAGCGCCTGGACCTGTTCGGGCGGGACATTCTCGATGCGGAACACGCCGGCGTAGTGGAGTTCGAACTTGAACACCACGCCTGGCCCCTCGCCCGCGCCGCCTTCGAGCAGCAGATCGATCTCATAGTCGTTGGCGGCGACCTGCCGGCCGTTGACGTTGACCTGCAGGCTCAGGCCGGATTGCGGCTGCGTGTTGAAGCTGCGCGGGGCGTTCGGGTTCTCGAACGAGAAGTCCTTGACGTATTGCGCAACAACCGAGAAGCGCGGCGACGCCGCGTCCGCTCCGCCGTTGTTCTCATCGGCCATCGCCTGAACTCCTCGCCGCGTGGGCTCAACATTCGGCGCGTCGCCTAACACGCGCCGCGAGACCGAACAAGCGCGCCGGAGCGCGACTGCGGCTCAGAGCCGCGGCCAGGAGAAGTCGTCGGCCCGGCCGTTGCGCGGGTCGGCGGGCTCGCCGGTCTTCAGCACGCGAGCAACCAGGTCGGTCTGGCCGGGCGGCGACGCGTCGGGAGAGGCGAGCGCGCCGCCGGGCGAAAGCGGCCGGCCGGTCAACGACAGGATCGGCCCGGCGAGCGGTTTGGGCGGCTCGAGCGCCGGCCCGCCCGGCTCCTCGGGGGCGCCCATCTCGCGGCGGATCTGGGCGTTGATGTCGCCGGCGGCCTGCTCGATGTCGGGCGGCAGGTCGGCGGTCTCGTTCTGCGGCCGGCCCTTGTCGAACACGCGACGGATTTCCGCTTCCAGAAAGTGCGCGACCTTGCGTCCGCCGGCCTTGGTGAAATGAATGCCGTCGGGGCCGCGCAGCCTGACGATCTGGCCGTCGACGTTGGGGCCGTTGGCGTCGTACTGGCCGTTCTGGTCGGCGAAGGCGTCCCAGATGTCGACGTATTTCTCGCCCTGCTTCTCGACCTCCGACCGGTCGATCTCGTTGAGCTTGACGATGCCGCCGTTGAACGTGTCGGTGCGCATCGGCGGCATGCCGACCCAGGCGACCGGGATATGCGCGGTCTGGAACGGCTCGAGCACAGCGTCGATGCGGGCGACATAGGCCGCCTTCCAGCGGTCGCTCAACGGATCGAGATTGTCGGCGCCGTCGCGTATCGACTGCATGTCGTTGATGCCGACCATGACGACGACGAAGTCGATGTGGTTATCGCCGGTGGCGAGATCGCGAGCGGCCTTCGGCCAGTCGTAATAGTCGGCGCGCACCAGGCCGGAAGCGTCGTTCGACTTGTCGGCGACGGCGATCTCCGGCTTGTCGGCGAAGGCCTCGGTCAGGCCGCCGGCGGTCAAAGAGGCGAGGCTGTCGCCGATGACGTCGATGAAGAAGGTCGGCTGCACCGCCGCGCCGCCGGGCGTGCCCGGCTCGCGGGTTTTCGTCGCCGGGACGAAGTCGCGCACTTTCCTCTTCGGCTTGGCGGCGGCCTCGGGCGGCTTCTGCGGCGGGCCGCCGAACAATTGCTGGAGGAAACCGCCGAACCCGCCCTCCTGCGCCGGCGCCTCCGGCGCGCCCATCGCGACGCCGACGGCGGCGACGACGGCAAGGCGCAGCGCGCGCGTGACCAACCGGCGATCGAAGGCGAACGGCATCGGTGAAACCCGCGGCCGTGACGGCCGGATCCATAGGCTAGCGGTCGACTTTGGCGGAAAACCGGCTGTCGACGCAAGCCCGCCTCAGCGGCGCCCCTCGAGCCGGCGCAGCAGCGACAGGGTCGGATAGCCGTCGGGCGCGACCCCGATCGATTCCTGATAGGCGCGCAGCGCCGACTGCAGCCGGTCGCCGACCCGGCCGTCGACTTCGCCGACCTCGAAGCCGCGCTTGGCGAGCGCGCGCTGCATCTGGCGAATGTCTCTGTCGGCGAGCGGCTTGTCGCCGGTTGGCCAGGCGGCCTTGAGCCCGCCGCGGCCGGTCACCGCGTCGCCGAGCAGCGCGACGCCGAGCGCGTAGGCGGTCGAATTGTTGTAGCTCTTGATCGTGCGGAAATTGGCGGTGACCAGGAAGATCGGCCCTTTGAGCCCGGCCGGAATCAGCAATTCCGCTTCGCCGTCGGCAGGCAGCGCGCCGCCGTCGGCGCGCGTCACGCCGCGCGCGGTGAACGACGACAACGGGGCGAAGCGCGAGCAATCGGCTGCGGTCAGCGCGAAGCCGTCAGGCAGCCGCACTTCGAATCCCCACGGCGCGCCGGCGATCCAGTTGTGCTTGGCGAGGAAATTGGCGGTCGAACCGATCGCGTCGGGCGCGCTCGCCCAGATGTCGCGGCGGCCGTGGCCCTCGAAATCGACGGCATAGGCCAGGAAGCTCGACGGCATGAACTGGGTCTGGCCCATCGCGCCGGCCCACGAGCCTTTCATGTCGCGCGGCTTTATGTCGCCTTCCTCGAGGATCGCCAAGGCGGCGATCAGTTCGTCGCGGAAATAGTCGCCCTGGTAATGGACGAAGGCGAGGCTGGCGAGCGCCCGGATCACCGAATCGCCGCCGGTGAAGACGCCGAACTCGCTCTCCATCCCCCAGACGCCCATCAGCGCCGCGGGATCGACGCCGTAGGTCTGTTGCGCCTTGGCGAGCCAGGGGCGCATCTCGTCGGCCTTGGCGCGGCCGCGCGCGATTCGCTCCGCCGACACGGCGTTCGCAAGATAGACCCAGATCGGCTGGACGAATTCCGCTTGGGACGTGGTGTGGGCGACGACCGTCGGATCGTAGCCGACCCCCGCGAAGGCGGCGTCGAAGGCGCCGCGCGAGACGCCACGGCCCTGGGCGAGCGGCCACAGGCCGGCGACGAAGGCGCGGAAGGCGGCCTGCTGCTTCAGCGCCGCCTCGGCCGCCGCCTTCCTCGCCGCGGCCACCGCGGCGGCGTGGCTCCGGCGCGTCGGAGCGGCGTCGGCGGGGGCGGCGGCGAACGCAAGCACGAGGGCGACGGCTGCGGCCGCGGCGAGCCGATCCAGGGCGGTTGAAGCGAAACGCGTCATGGCCCTGATCCTCGCTGATCGGCGCGCAGCAGACTAGCGGCGAGCCGTTGCGAGGCCGTTAACCACGTTCAGCTCAGCCGCCGTTCTTGATGTCTTGGGGACGCGGCATCGAAATGATGTTGTAGCCGGCGTCGACGAAATGGGTCTCGCCGGTCACGCCTGCGGAAAGATCGCTGAGCAGATAGACGGCGGCGCCGCCGACGTCGTCGATCGTCACCGTGCGGCGCAGCGGCGAATGCTCGCGCTGGAAATTGAACATGAAGCGCGCGTCGGCGATGCCGGCGCCGGCCAGCGTGCGGATCGGGCCGGCGGAGATCGCGTTGACGCGGACGCCGTCCGGACCGAAGTCGGCGGCGAGATAACGCACGCTCGCCTCCAGCGCCGCCTTGGCGACGCCCATGACGTTGTAGTTCGGCATCACTCGCGTCGAGCCGCCGAAGGTCAGCGTCAGCATCGCGCCGCCCTCGGGCATCAGCGCCGCCGCGCGCCTGGCGATCTCGGTGAACGAGAACGCCGAGATGACCATGGTGCGGACGAAGTTCTCGCGCGTCGTGTCGGCGTAGCGCCCCTTGAGTTCGCTGCGGTCGGAAAAGCCGATGCAATGGACGAGGAAATCGAGCGCGCCCCACCGCTCGGCGAGCGCGGCGAAGACCGCGTCGAGCGAGGCGACGTCCTCGACGTCGCAGGGCAGCGACAATTTCGACCCGAGGCTCTCGGCGAGCGGGATCACCCGCTTGCCCAGCGCCTCGCCCTGGTAGGTGAAAGCGAGCTCGGCGCCTTGCGCCGCCGCCGCCTTGGCGATTCCCCACGCGATCGAATGATCGTTGGCGACGCCCATCACGAGGCCGCGCTTGCCGCTCATCAGGCCTGGTTTCATCCCGCTCGTCTCTTGCTTGACCGTCAGGCGTCGACGCGCTTGAACACCAACGTGGCGTTGGCGCCGCCGAAGCCGAACGAATTGGACAGCGCCGCCCGGATGGCGACATTGTCGATCCGCCGCCGCGCGATCGGCATGTCGGCGAATTCGGGATCGATCTCGTCGATGTGCGCGCTCTCGCAGACGAAGCCGTTCTGCATCATCAGCAGCGAATAGATTGCCTCGTGGACGCCGGTCGCGCCCTGGGAATGGCCGGTCAGCGACTTGGTCGCCGAGATCGGCGGGCACTTGTCGCCCGCGCCGAACACCGCGCGAATCGCCTCGATTTCCTTCTGGTCGCCGACCGGGGTCGAGGTTGCGTGCGGATTGATGTAGTCGATCGGAACCTTCACCGTCGCCAGCGCCTGCCGCATGCAGCGCGCCGCGCCCTCGCCCGACGGCGCGACCATGTCGGCGCCGTCGGAGGTCGCGCCGTAGCCGGCGACCTCGCCGTAGACGCGCGCGCCGCGCGCCTTGGCGCGATCGTAGTCCTCCAGCACCAGCACGCCGGCGCCGCCCGAGATGACGAAGCCGTCGCGGTTCTTGTCGTAGGCGCGCGAGGCGCGCTCCGGCGTCGCGTTATAGGCCGACGACATCGCGCCCATCGCGTCGAACAGCACGGAAAGCGTCCAATCGAGATCCTCGCAGCCGCCGGCGANNCGCCGCGCCGATGCAATGGTTGGAGGTCGCGCAGGCCGACGAGATCGAATAGGCGACGCCCTTGATCTTGAACCAGGTGCTCAGCGTCGCCGAAGCGGTCGAACACATCGATTTGGGCACGGCATAGGGGCCGACGCGCCTGGGACCCTTGGCGCGGGCGATGTCGGCCGCCTCGACGATCGCCCGAGTCGACGGACCGCCGGAGCCGATGATCATGCCGGTGCGCTCGTTGGAAATCTCCGCCGCTTCGAGCCCGGAATCCCGGATCGCCTGGTCCATCGCAACATGGCACCAGGCGGTGCCGCCGCCATGGAAGCGCATGGCGCGGCGGTCGATCGTTTCCTCGGGCTTGACCGTCGGCGCGCCTTGAACCTGGCTGCGGAACCCGAGTTCGGCGTAGCGCTCGGCCCGGGTGATCCCCGACCTCGCCTCGCGCAGGCTGGCCAGAACCTCCTGGGCGTTGGCGCCGATCGACGAGACGATGCCCATGCCGGTGACAACGACGCGCCTCATAGCCTCACTCCACCATCGCCGCTGCGCCCGTCGCGACTCAAGCGTGGCTCGGCGCGGCGCCGCCAAACAGGCCGACGCGCATGTCCTTGACTTCGTAAATGCGTCTGCCGTCCGCTTCCAGCCAGCCGTCGGCGACGCCGAGGATCAGCTTGCCCTTGAAGACGCGCTTCACGTCGACGCCGTAGATCACTTTCTTGATCGTCGGCAGCACCTGGTCGATGAACTTCACCTCGCCGACCCCGAGCGCCCGGCCGCGGCCCGGCAGATCGAGCCAGCCGAGAAAGAAGCCGGTCAATTGCCACAGGGCGTCGAGCCCCAGGCAGCCCGGCATCACGGGGTCGCCCTTGAAATGACAGGAGAAAAACCACAGCTCAGGCTTGATGTCGAACTCCGCCCGCACGCCGCCCTTGCCATGCGCGCCGCCGTCCTCGCGGATTTCGGCGATGCGGTCGAACATCAGCATCGGCGGCAGCGGCAGTTGCGCGTTGCCTGCTCCGAACAATTCGCCGCGGCCGCAGGCCAGCAGGTCCTCGAAGCCGAATTGCGAACGCCGTTCCGACATGCTCTTTCGTGTTCCTTTGCGATGGCGGACGACCGCCCGGCGCTCGGTCCGCGCCGCCGCTTCGTAACACAGGCGCAGCCGTCTCGAAAGCGCTCCGCGACGCCCGTCACCCGCGCCGGCGCCGCCCGGAATGTTACGGCTGACGGAAGCCGCGGCTTGTGATAAAGCCGGACCGCTCGCCGAAAAAAGGGCGTTTGTTCCAGGACCTACACAGCCGCCGTGTCCGCCCCCGCCGTTCCGCTCGCCTCAACCGCCCGCCGCGCCGCCGCCATGAGCGCCTGCCCGGTCCATTCGCTGCGCGGCAAGCTGCGCCAAGCCAGGCTTCGCCCCACGCGGCAACGCATCGCGCTCGGCTGGCTGTTGTTCGGCCGCGGCAATCGCCATCTCACCGCCGAGATGCTGTTCGAAGAGGCGCGCGCGGCCAAACTGCCGGTGTCGCTGGCGACGGTCTACAACACCCTGCATCAGTTCACCGCGGCCGGGCTGTTGCGCGAGATCGCGGTCGAAGGGGCGCGCGCCTACTTCGACACCAATCCGACGCCGCACCATCATTTCCTCGTCGAGGAGACGGGCGCGCTGCTCGACATCTCCGACCGCGACATCGCGCTGGGGCCATTGCCGCTGCCGCCGCCCGGCTGCGAGATCGCCGGCGTCGACGTGGTCGTGCGCGTCCGCCGGGCCGCTCAGAAGGGCGGCTGATCGCCCGCGATAACGCCGGCGCTGGTGACGACCACCCAATCGCGGCCGCGGCGTTCGATGCGCTGGATGCGGCCGATTCCGGGCAAAACGTCGCCGACNNCGGGCTTGGCCGGCGGGGCGGCGACCGGCCTCTGCGGGGACGACGCGGAGACGGCGGCGGCGATCGGCCGCTTCTCGAGCTTGTCGAGGCGGGTCGAAAAGTCGGCGAGCTTGCCCGACAGGTCCGCGAGCTTCCCGGCCGCCTCATGGTCGAAGCGGTCGGCGAGCTTGTCGAGGCGCGCGCCGGTGTCGCGCTCGAGCTTGTCGAGGCGCGCGTTCACCTGGCCGAGGCTGGCGGCAAGCTCGCGGCCGCCGGCGCTGGCGCTCTTCAGGTCGGCGGCGACCTTGCGCACCTCGGCGCTTTCGTCGTGATTGTGCGTCGCCTCGAACGCGTCGATGCGGTCCTTGAGCGTCCTGACGGTTTCGGCGAGGCCGCGCGTCTCGTCGCTCTTGGCCGCGAGCAGGCTTGTCTCGCGCGCGTGATCGTAAAGCGTCGCCGCCGAAACGCCGGCGACCAGCGCCAGGGCGGCGGCGATCGACGAGGCCCAGACGATCGATTTCGAAAGGCCGGAGCGCGGCGATCGCTCGGCGCGCGCATAGGGCAGGAGCTCGAGGCGCGGCGGATCGACCGTCGGCGTCGACTCCCCTTCGAACGTGGGCTCGACGCGCGGCGAATCGCCGGAAGACGCTAGGCTGTCGCTCATCAGGGCGTTCCAGGGCGGACGCGGAAACGAGCGAAGTTTCAACTGATTGGATTAACGGATCGTTGACCGATTGCGGCCGTGGCGGACAAAGATCGTGGCGGGATTGAAGCGGAGCTCAGGCTGGCGCGTAGGCGTCGGCGCGAATCCGCTCGATCATCGACCGGACGCCGTTGGAGCGTTGCGGCGTCAGATGCTGTTCGAGCCCCAGCTCGCGGAACGTCGTCAGCGCGTCGGTGGCGAGAATCGCCTCCGGCGTGTGATCCGAATAGAGCGCGATGGCGATCGCCACCAGCCCGCGCACGAGGTGGGAATCGCTGTCGCCGCGGAAATGCAGGATCCTGCCGCCGCCGCCGGCGTCGCGGCGCGCCTCGCATTCGAGCCAAACCTGGCTGACGCAGCCGCGCACCCGATTCGTCTCGTTATGGGCCTCGGCGGGCAGCGGCTCCAGCGCATGGCCGAGTTCGATCAGATAGCGGTAGCGGTCATCCCAATCGTCGAGGAAGGCGAAATCAGCGCGGATGGTTTCGATCGTAGCCAGGGTGCGGCGCTCGGCTGGAGAGGGTTGCAGGACGCTATATAAGCGCCCCCCCCCGCTGGAGGCCACCCCGGCGGCGGATAGAGACGGCGTGGCGACGCGCCGCAGCGCCGGCAGGCCGCCTCAGAAAGAGTGGCGGTCGGCCGGGCCGCGCCAGGGCGGCGCTCGGTCCTCGGCCGAAAGGGTGTCGAGCGAACCGCGCAGCGGCTTGGCCGACTCGCGCGAGTCGATGTCGAGGGCGCCGCGCAGGGCGGCCCGGGCCAGCGCGCCGGCCGCGCCGTCGCCGGCGGAGGCGAGGCTCACGATCGCCGGCGTCGCGTCGGGCAGGGCGTCAGAAAGCTTGGCGTCGCCCCACGGCATCGCGTGGAAGGTCAAGCCGAGCCAGAACGCCGATCGCAGAAGGAACCGCATGGATCGAGACGAACCCTCTCGCCGTCGACGGCTGGGACGGCGGAATGAAGCGTATCGAAATCGCGTTGCGCTCCGGCGCCGGAATCCGGAAGCATTTGAGCGATCGCCGCAACCGGGCGGTAAGCGCTCCGGGCTTAACTGGCCGTCAACCATGTTGGGAGGCAAAGGGTTCGCCTCCGGTCGCGCAGCCCGTTCCGCGCGCGATGCGTCGGGTCCCTTTAGCGTTGATTTAAGCGGCGACTGGGATCGTCCGTTCGGGGTCGAGTCGACCCCTGAGGTCCGCGGAGGCCGAGGTTGGAGTTTCCGTTCGCCAGCGCGCGCCGACGCGTCGCGGCGCTCGTCCATCCGGACGTTCGCGTCAGCGCGACCGAACGCGCTCGCCACGAGCTGTTCATCTTCGCGCGGCTGGCGACGGTCGTTCTCGTCGCCGCTCTGGTCCCGCGCTATCTCGCCGCGGTCGGAGCGGACCCGCTGTGGCGCGTCGGCGCGCTCGTCTGGCTGCTGTTGCCGCTGGCGGCGATCGTCCGCCTCGCGCGCACCGGCGATCTCGTCGAGGCGCAGGTCATTTCGCTGTTCTCTCTGGCTCTATTGACGTGCGTCGTGGTGGCCGGCGCCCGGCTGTCGCCGGAAATGAGCGTCGGCTGGCTGATGCTGCTGCCGCTCGAGGCGGCCATCGCCGATTCCGCGTCGCTGCTGCGTTTCGCCAGCCTGTTGGCGATCGCGCTCCTGCTGGCGATCGCCGTGCTGGCCAATTGGGGTTTCGGCGACGCCGCGACGCCCCTCGGCGGCCTCGGCTTCGTCGCCCTCGCGGCGCCGGCGACCGCCTATGCGGGCCTGCATCTCTTCGCCGCGGCGCGCACGCGCCGCGGGCGGCGACGAGCCGAACACGGCGGCGCCGAACGGTACGCGGCGCTCGCCGGCGCGATCGGCGATCTCGTGCTGCGTCACGATCGCAGCGGCGGCGTCCTTGCCGCCAGCGGGGACGCGGCGGGGCTGTTCGGCCACGACCCCGCGAGTTTCCTCGGCCGCGGGTTCTTCAATCTCGTGCATATCGGCGACCGACCCGCCTATCTCGACGCGCTCGACCGCGCCGCGCGCGGCGGCGCGGCGACGACGACCGTGCGCGTGCGCGCCTGCGGCGAGCCCGAGCCGCAGTTCCGCTGGGCGGAAGTGCGCGCGCGCCGCCTCGACGGCGACGCCGACGGCGCGGCGACCATGGCGGTGGTGCGCGACGTCAACGCCGCCAAGGCCGCCGACGAGCGGCTGGTGGCGGCGCGGGCCGAGGCCGAGATCGCCAACGCCTGGAAGGACCGCCTGCTCGCCAACGTCAGCCACGAGCTGCGCACGCCGCTCAACGCGATCCTCGGCTTCGCCCAGATCCTCAGCGACGCCGACCTCACGCCGCGCGATCCGGCCAAGCAGCGCGAGTACGCCAAGATCATCCACGCCTCGGCCGACCACCTGTTGTCGATGGTCAATCTGATCCTCGACACCTCGAAGATCGCCGCCGGCGCCTTCCGCATTCTGCCGGAGCCTTTCGCGCTCGAGCCGCTGATCGCCGACTGCTGCGACATGGTGCGGCTCAAGGCTGAAGCGGGCGGCGTGACGCTCGAGCGGGCGCTGGCCGCCGATGTCGGCGAGCTCGTCGCCGACAAGCGCGCCTGTCGCCAGATTCTGCTCAATCTGCTGTCGAACGCGATCAAATTCACCGACCGCGGCGGGCGCGTGGCCGTCGGCGCCTCGGCGCGCGGCGACATGATCCATATCTCCGTCGCCGACACCGGCCTCGGCATTCCCGCCGACAGCCTGTCGCGGCTCGGCGACCCGTTCTTCCAGGTGCGCAACGCCTACGATCGCAACTTCGAAGGCGCAGGCCTCGGTCTGTCGCTGGTGCGCGGCCTGGTCGGCTTGCACGGCGGCGCGCTCAAGGTCGAGAGCCTCCCCGGCGTCGGAACCCGGGTGACGGTGCGGCTGCCGCGCGTCTGCCGGCCGGACGCGACGACCGGAGCGCCGGCGCCGCTCGAAGCCGTCGCGCGCCTGAGCGGCGTCGGCGTCGACCCGCCCGCGGCCAAGGAGAAGAGAATTGCCTGAAGCGTCAGCGCGACTTCGTCCTGACCCGGCGTTCGCCGGACGGCGCCGTCCGGCGGCCGGGCGCAAGGCCTTGGGCGTCGTCGCGGCGGGGCTCCGGCGCCTCGGCGCCACGCCCGCGCGCGGCTATGCCGCGGCGGCTTTGACCGCCGCGCTGGTCGGCATCGTCGTCAACGCGCTGGCGCTGCAGCACGCGCGCCATCCGGCGCCGTTCTTCGCGCGCGCCCCGATCGCGGGGGCGCCCTCGCCGCCGCCAACCGCCGCCCAGACGGCCGCAGTATTGGCCGTTCCGACGCCTCCGGCCCGGCCGGCGCAACCCGCCGCCGGGACGGCGGGCGGAGGCGACGCGATCGCTCAAGTCTTGCGCGCCGAGGACGAACAGGAGACGCAGAAGCGGCTCGCCGTGGCGCAGGCGGCGCTGGTCAAGCTCGGTTACGTGGTAAAGGCCGACGGCGAAGAGAGCGCTGCGACCAGTCTGGCGCTGCGCGATTTCGAGCGCGCCCACGGCCTGCCGCTCTCCAACGACGTTTCGCCCCGCCTGCTCAAGGCGCTGACCGCCGTCGCGAGCGCCGCTGGACGCTAAAAGCCAATGCGCCTGCGTTCCGACATCTGGGTCGCCGCCTATCTGCGCCGGGTCGCCGTCGAAGGGGCGGCGGCGGTTCTGCGCCGGCGCGGCGCGGCGGAGGCGGGCGCGATCTGGGTCAAGGTCGACCGTCTCGACGGTCGCGCGGCGCTCTATGAGCCGGCGCCGCAATCCGAATCGGGAGAACGCGGAATCGAGCGCCTGTGGCTGCGCGCGCATTCCGCAGAGTGGGTCGACGCAGCGGAGACAGAACGGCGAATCACGCGCGAGATCGCGTTCGACTCCGATCTCTGGCTTGTCGAGGTCGAGGATCGCGACGGCCGCTCCTGGCTCGATCTCGTCGAGTCCCAGCCCTCGCCTCGAGGTCGATTGTAAAGCATCATTAACTGTTACAGCTAAGTGTCCGTCAACCTTTGGCGCTACCTGAGCATCACGACTGCGTGAGTTTGCGTTACACAAATCAATTATTCGCTTCGTATTTACTACAGCGAAATCTCCTCACGCGAGGCTGCCGATCGGCCAAGGCCGCGCGGGGTGCGCCGGTCCGCGTCACGCAGCAGGGGTTCCCTATGCTCAACTCAAAAATATTTGCGAGGTTCCTCTCCGATCAAGAGGGCGCCACCGCGATCGAATATGCGCTCATCGCCTCTCTCATCGCCGTCTTCCTCATCGGCGCCCTGGCTGCGCTGGGCACCAACCTCAGCAGCGAATTCGCCGAAGTCGGATCCGCTCTCAAGTAATGGCCTTGGCTGGCACAGTTGGCGACCGCTTTAACTGGTCGCCAACCGCGCTGGAAACAATACTGGCGACAATTACAATTGTCGCTGCGCGTTTAAGCGGGAGGCAGCGCGCCTGCCGACAGCTTGTTGGCCGCGCGTCAGCGAAAAGCCAGGGACGCTCGGCGCGCGATCTCAGCTTCCCCTGGTCGAGCACGGCCATGAAAGCTTTCCTCAGGACGTTCGCCAGCGACGAATGCGGCGCGACGGCGATCGAATACGGGCTGATCACCGCCCTGATTGCGGTTTTCCTCATCGGCGCCTTGTCGGCGCTCGGCACCGGCATGAGCAGCGAGTTCGCCGAGGTCGGCTCCGCCCTGAAGTAACCGGCGGGCAAGCTTTGCCGGCTAGGGTTCGCCGCAGGCGACGGGCGTAATTGCGACAGGCGGACCATGGCGGCGACGATCCTTATTGCGGCGGCGGTGTTCTTCTTTCCCGCCGCCATGGCGCTGGCCGCGTCGATGGACGTGGTCACAATGACGATCCCCAACCGCGTCTGCGCGGCGCTGGCGATCGGCTATGTCATCCTTGCGTTCGCCGTCGGGCTTCCCGCCCAGGCGATTCTGATTAATGTCTCCTGCGGCGCGGCGGTGCTGGCGGCGATGTTTGCGATGTTCGCCAAGGGTTGGGTCGGCGGCGGCGACGCCAAGCTGGCGGCGGCGATCGCCCTTTGGCTCGGCTGGGGCGCGCTGCTCGACTACAGTCTTTCGGCGGCGATCTACGGCGGCGCGTTGACCATCTTCATTCTGCTCGGCCGTCGTTTCGTTCTCCCGGTCTGGCTGTCGCGCCACGCCTGGATCGCCCGTCTGCACGATTCCAAGACCGGCGTTCCCTACGGCGTCGCCCTCGCTGCGGCGGGCATGATGATCTACCCGCACACCGAGATCTGGCGTGCGGCCGCAGGCATGTGACGTTGCGCAGCAATATTCAGGTTTCGCTAATCAGTTGGATACGCCTGATTAACCGTAATTTGACGATTGGCGGGCCATATTGCCCTTGCGTAGCGTTCTGAGGCGCGGAAGGGCCTGATTTCATGAACAAAGTGCAAATCGCCGTGCTCGGCGCGACCATCGTCGCCTTCGGCGCCGCCTATGTTCTGTTCAACAGCGCGCAGGCGCCGTCGCCGCAGCAGCATGTCGTCCAGGCGCCCAAGCTCGACATGGACGACGTTCTTGTCGCCGCCCAGGATATTCCGATGGGCACGGCGATCGGCGACGCCTCGGTGACCTGGCAGCCGTGGCCGAAGGCGGCGATTTCCGAATACATGATCGTCAAATCGTCCGGACCCAACGTCATGGAGGACGTCAAGGGCTCGCTGACGCGCGACGCCTTCATGCGCGGCGAGCCGATGCGGCGCGACAAGCTGGTCAAGGGCGCCGGAAGCGGCTTCATGTCGGCGATCCTGCCCTCCGGCATGCGCGCGGTGGCGATCAAGGTCGACAATTCCGGCGACGATTACGCCGGCGGCTTCATTCTGCCGAATGACCGCGTCGACGTGGTCAAGATCTTCCGCGACGATCAGGCGACCAAGGAGCGCGGCGTCGAAGTGCTCGGCGCCCAGACGATTCTCACCAACGTCAAAGTGCTGGCGATCGGCCAGAACATCCAGGAAGAGAATGGCAAGAAGGTCGTCGTCGGCGCCAACGCGACCCTCGAGCTCGATCCGCAACAGGCCGAGCAGGTCATTCTTGCCCAGCAGGCGGGCAACACCAATCTTCATCTCGTCCTGCGCAGCCTCGCCGACAGCGCCGGCCCCGCCGAGACGGTCGGCGACGACGGCTCCAACAACACGAACCTGACGATCGTGCGGTTCGGCGCGCCGCAGACGGCGGCGCGGTGACGACGAGGCGACGATGGCCTTCGACATGACGGGGACACGACGAATGGAAACGCACCGCTTCGCGCGCCTGATCGCGCCGTCGGTCGCCCTGGCGGCGGCGCTGGCCGCCTTCGCGCCGCAAGTCGCGCTGTCGGGCGACGGCGCTTCGCCGAATTCCTACGAAATCGCCGCCGGCGCGGCGAAGAAGACGCTGCAGCTCGGCGTCGGCCGCTCGGTGATCGTCGATCTGCCGCAGGACGCGACCGAAATCTTCATCGGCGATCCGAAGGTCGCCAACGCCGTCGTCCGCTCGGCGCGCCGCCTCTACGTCGCGGCGGTCGCCAACGGCCAGACGACGATCTTCGCCCTCGGCGCCGACGGCCGCAAGATCGCGGCGATCGAGGTGACGGTCGGGCGCGACATCGGCGAGTTGCAGGAGTTGCTCAACGTCGCGCTGCCCGGCAACGACATCACCGTCAAGACGGTCGCCGATTCGATCATCCTGATGGGCACCGTCGCCTCGGCGGGCGAAGCGCAGAAGGCCCTCGACATCGCCAGCGGCTTCGTTGGCACCTCGGTGTTGGGCGGCGCCTCGGGCGGCGGCCAGGCCGCGCCCGCGGGCGGCGCGAGCGCCGCCGCGTCGATGCAGCTCTCCGTCAGCACGGCGGGCACGCCGCTGACCGGCAAGGTGATCAACTCGCTGACGATCCGCGGCCTCGACCAGATCAGCCTGCGCGTGACGATCAGCGAAATTCGTCGCGACATCGTCAAGCAGCTCGGCATCAACATGAGCGGGACGAGCTCCGGCGCCAATGGCTTCGAGACCGTCAATCCGTTCACCGTCAATGGCACCCAGAGCGCGACCGAGGCGACGCTCGGCTGGGTGACCGCCGGCATGAACATCTCGGCGACCTTGCAGGCGTTCGAACGCCAGGGCGTCGCGCGCACCATCGCCGAGCCGACGGTCACCGCCGTCTCGGGCGAATCGGCCAAATTCCTCGCCGGCGGCACGATCCCGATCCCCAACGGCGAGTCGTGCAGCAACGGCACCTGCACGCTGAGCTTCATCCAGCAGCCCTACGGCGTGACCCTCAACTTCACCCCGATCGTGCTGTCGCAGGCCCGCATCCAACTGCACATCGGCACCGAGGTCACCGACATCGACACCTCGCACCAGTTGACGATCGCCAACACGTCGATCCCCGGCTTCCGCACGCGCAAGAACGAAACGACGGTCGAACTGCCGTCGGGCGGCTCGATCGCCTCGGCCGGCCTGATCTCGGATCAGTCGCAGCAGGCGATCAACGGCGTGCCCGGCTTGATGAACATTCCGGTGCTCGGCGAACTGTTCCGCTCGCGCGACTACCTGCGCCAGGAGACCGAGCTGCTGATCATCGTCACGCCCTACATCGTCCACGCGATCGATCCGAAGGACGTGGTGCGGCCCGACGCCAACTTCAACGAGGCCAGCGACCCGCAGACCTGGCTGCTCGGCCGTGTCAACCGCATCTACTCCAGCTCCGGCGCCTTGCAACCGATGCCCGGCTATTCCGGCCGGGTGGGTTTCATCACCGACTAACGCGGACACGAAGCCCATGCTGTCCCTCGTCAAAGAAAGCCTGCCGATGTCGCCGCTTTCTCGTCGCCGTTTCGCCCGGTCGCTCGGCTTTGCGGCGCTCCTCGTCGCGGCGGCGGCTTCGCTCGCCGGTTGCGGCGTGAACTACGCTTCGAACGACTCGGTTCCTCCCGGCGACTATCACGACCGCTTTCCGATCGTGCTCGCCGAGGCGCCGACCGCCCTCGACGTCTATCCGGTCGGCGGCGCGCTCGACGACGCCTCGATTGCCGACATTCACGCCTTCGCGCAGCGCTACACCGAATTCGGCAGCGGCCGGATTACGATTCTCGCGCCGGCGAGCGAACGCGGCCGGGATTCGCATGCGATCGACGAGATCCGCCGCGCCCTGGCCGGCGCCGGCTTGCGCGGCTATGTCGCGGTCGGCTCCTACCCCAACGCCAACCCGGCGCGCGCCGCGCCGGTGAGGTTGGTGTTCCAAGGCCTGAAGGCGACGGTGCAGGGCCATTGCGGCCAATGGCCGACCGACCTCGCCTCGGGCGGCACGACCGACGGGTGGAAGAACGCCGAGTACCAGAACTTTGGTTGCGCCACGCAATCGACGCTCGCCGCCCAGGTCGCCGATCCGCGCGATCTCGCCGAGAGCCGCGCCAGCGGCCCCGGCGACGTCACGATGCGGCTCAGGGCGATCGGCGACGTGCGCGACGGCAAGGACCCCGGCACCGATTGGAAGACCAAGATCACGCCGATCGGTCAGGTCGGCGGCGGAGATTGATCATGCGCGCACAGGCAGTAGATTCGGTCGAGCCGACGCCTTCGCCGCGATCGGCGGCGATCCCGCAGATCGACCCGGTGCCGCGCGTCTCGATCCAGGCGTTTTGCGAGACTCCGGAAACCGCGGCGATCGTTCAGACCGCCGTCGCCGACCGGCGCATGGCCAAGACCCACGTCAAGCAGAACATGGGCGGCGCCGCCGCCGCGGTCGAAGCCTACCGCAACGCGCCGACGCCCAACGTCATCGTCATCGAGGCGACCGCCAACCGCGACATCCTGGTCGAGCAGCTCGACGAGCTCAGCAACTTCTGCGACGCGGGCACGCGAGTGATCGTGCTGGGTCGGGTCAACGACATCGTCCTCTACCGTCAGCTGATGGCCCGCGGCGTCAGCGAATATCTCGTCGCGCCGTTCAGCGCGGTCGAATTCGTCCAGGCGGTGTCCAACCTGTTCCGGGCGCCGGGCGCCAAGCCGCTTGGCCGCGTCGTCGCGGTGATCGGCGCCAAGGGCGGCGTCGGCGCCTCGACCGTCGCCCACAATCTCTCCTGGGCGCTCTCCGGCGACCTCGAGTCGCCGACGATCGTCGCCGACTTCGACCTCGGCTTCGGCACCGCCGGGCTCGACTACAACCAGGATCCGCCCCAGGGCGTCGCGGAGGCCGTTTTCGCGCCCGAGCGGGTCGACTCCAATCTCATCGACCGCCTGTTGTCGAAGTGCGGCGAGCGCCTCCACCTGCTCGCTGCGCCGGCGACCCTCGACCGGGTCTACGACTTCTCCGAGACTTCGTTCGACTCGGTGGTCGACATCATGCGCGCCGCCGCGCCGTGGGTGGTTCTCGATCTGCCGCACGCCTGGACGGGGTGGACGCGGCGGATGCTGATCGCCGCCGACGAAGTGATCATCGTCGCCGCGCCGGACCTCGCCAACCTGCGCAACGCCAAGAACATCATCGACACGATCCGCGGCGCGCGGCCCAACGATTATCCGCCGCGCCTCATCATCAACGGACTCGGCATGGCGAAGCGGCCGGAGATCGCGCTCGCCGATTTCGCCAAGACGATCGAGGCGGAGCCGTTCGCCGTCATTCCGCACGACGCCAAGCTGTTCGGCGCGGCCGCCAACAACGGCCAGATGATCGCCGAAATCGAACCGAAAGGAAAAGTCGCCGAGGCGTTCGGCGACCTCGCCGCCAAGCTGGCGGGCCGCGCCGAGGCGCGCGGCGCCAAGCGCGGCCTGTTCGATCCGTTTTTCGCCAAGCTGATGGGCAAGAAGGGCTGACCGCCACCGCCGGTCGCCGCGCCGCCCGGCGCGGCCGCTGACGCAGGGAAAGCAAGATGTTCGGCAAGCGCAGCAACCCCGGCCTGAGTTCGCCCCCGCCCGTCGCGGCCGCGGCCCCGACGCCGCGCGTCGAGCCGCCGCCGCCCGCCGCCGCGCCCGAAGCGAGCCAGCTCGCCCAGCAGGACCGCCGCTCCGACGGCTACTTTCAGACCAAGTCGATGATCTTCGGCGCGCTGATCGAGGCGATCGACCTCGCGGCGCTGGCCAAGCTCGATCCGGAGAGCGCGCGCGAGGAAATTCGCGACATCGTCCACGAAATCGTCGCGATCAAGAACCTCGTGCTGTCGATTTCCGAGCAGGAGGACCTGCTCGACGACATCTGCAACGACGTGCTCGGCTATGGGCCGCTCGAGCCGTTGCTGGCGCGCGACGACATCTCCGACATCATGGTCAACGGCCCCACCCGGACCTTCATCGAAGTCGGCGGCAAGATCCA
>PLRT01000063.1 GCA_003164915.1 Hyphomicrobiales bacterium
GAGTTCGTCGGCGGCTGCGACATCGCGCGCGAGATGTTCCAGTCAGGCGAACTGCAGGCGATGCTGACCGAGGCCGGCGTCGCGATCAAGCAGCCCGCCAAGGCCTGAAGTCGGGGCGTTACGCTCGTTATTAACAGCGGCTGAATGCGTTACGCCGCTCGGCCTCGGCCGACGGCGATGACGCGTGCGTTCATCGATGGCAACGATTTTTGAATGAGCCGGGTCGGATAATCGGCTATTGGAGCAATCCGCGAGTCGACCCGGGGGTTTCGTCATGGCGCGCAAGTATTTCGGCACCGACGGCATTCGCGGCCGCGCCAACGCCAAGATTACCGTCGACCTGGCGATGAAAGTCGGCCAGGCGGCCGGCCTGATGTTCCAGCGCGGCGACTATCGCCACCGGGTCGTCATCGGCAAGGACACCCGACTCTCCGGCTACATGATCGAATATGCGATGGTCGCCGGATTCACTTCAGTGGGCATGGACGTTTTGCTGCTCGGCCCGACGCCGACGCCGGCCGTGGCGATGCTGACCCGGTCGATGCGCTGCGACCTCGGCGTGATGATCTCCGCCTCCCACAATCTCTATGAGGACAACGGCATCAAGCTGTTCGGGCCCGATGGGTTCAAGCTTTCCGACGAGATCGAGGCGAGCATCGAGGCGCTGATCGACGACGACCTGGCTGGCCGCCTCGCCAAATCGCCGCAGCTCGGCCGCGCCAAGCGCATCGACGACGTCGCCGCGCGCTACATCGAATACGCCAAACGCACGCTGCCGCGCGACGTCTCCTTCGACGGGCTGCGGGTGGTGGTCGACTGCGCCAACGGCGCCGCTTACAAGGTCGCGCCCGAGGCGCTGTGGGAGCTCGGCGCGGAGGTTATCAAGATCGGCGTCGAGCCCGACGGCCTCAACATCAATCAGGAGGTCGGCTCGACCGCCCCCGAGGCGCTGGCGCAGAAGGTCAGGGAGATGCGCGCCGACGTCGGCGTGGCGCTCGACGGCGACGCCGACCGCATGATCATCGTCGACGAGAAGGGCCACGTCGTCGACGGCGACCAGATTCTCGCCGTCGTGGCCGAGAGCTGGCAGGTCGACGGAAGGCTCGCCAAGCCGGGCATCGTCGCCACCGTGATGTCGAACCTCGGCCTCGAGCGTCGGCTCGCCGAGCGCGGCCTCGTTCTCGAGCGCACCGCGGTCGGCGACCGCTATGTGCTCGAGCGCATGGTCGAGAAGGGCTTCAACGTCGGCGGCGAGCAGTCCGGCCACATCATTCTGACGGACCATTCGACCACCGGCGACGGGCTCGTCGCCGCGATGCAGGTGCTGGCGGTCGTCCATAAGCAGGGGCGGCCGGTCAGCGAAGTCTGCCGGCGCTTTGAGCCGCTGCCGCAGGTGCTGCGCAACGTCCGCTTCAAGAGCGGCCGCCCGTTGGAGGACGAATCGGTGCTGAAGACGATCGCCGCCGCGACGGCGAAGCTCGGCGACCACGGCCGCCTGGTCGTTCGCCCGTCCGGCACCGAGCCGGTGATCCGGGTCATGGCGGAAGCCGACGATCGGGCCCTGGTCGACGCCCTGGTCGACGACGTCTGCGCCGCGGTCGCCAAGGCGGCGGCCTAAGGGAGCGGCGCCGCGGACCTATAAGCGAGGCGCCGGCGCCCGAATTCCGCGCTTTCAAATCAGACGAATCACCGTATTCTCGTTGGCGTCGTCAACTACAGAAAGGAGGTGATCCAGTGTCTCATTGTCAATCGCCATGCGAGTCTGACGGGGCCTGGAACATTGTCCGTGCGCAGGTTTACCGCGCATCGTAGACGCTAGGCGTTCCTGAACCCTCGAGCGATCTCTGCGTGGTCGCGACAATGGAAGAGCCGCTCCTTGGCGACAAGGGGCGGCTCTTCTCGTTGGCGTGATCTGCATTTCCCGGCGGGCCGCGCTATACCCGCCAGCCCAGGAGCTTCAGGTCCGCCGCCATGACCGTCGCCAGTCTCGCCGCGCCGATCATCCTCGTTCTCGTTTACGGGGGCGTGGCGATCGGGCGCATTCCCGGCCTCAGGCTCGACCGCGCCGGCATCGCCTTCCTCGGCGGCGCGGCGATGATCGCCTGCGGCGGCGTCAGCCTCGACGAGGCGTTTCGCGCCATCGATTGGGACACGATCGCGCTGCTGCTCGGCATGATGATCGTCGTCGCCCATCTCAAGGTCTCCGGCGCCTTTCGCGCGCTGGGCGCGCTCGCGGTCGAGCACGCCCATGCCCCCCTCGCCCTGTTGATCGCGACGACCGCGCTCGCCGGCGCGCTGTCGGCCTTTCTGGTCAACGACGCGATCTGCCTCGTCATGGCGCCGATCGTCGTCGGCGCGACGCGCGCCTTGCGCCGCGATCCGCTGCCCTATCTGGTCGCGACGGCGACGGCGTCGAACTGCGGCAGCGTCGCGACCATCACCGGCAATCCACAGAACATGGTGATCGGCGCGCTGTCTGGCATTTCCTATCCCGCCTTCTCGGCCGCGCTCGCGCCCGTCGCCGCCTTCGGCCTCGTGCTGGTCGTCGTCGTCGTGCGCCTCGTCTATCGCGAGGAATTCGCGCGCCGCGTCGTCCTCGATCCCCATGTCGTGCGCGGCCGCTCGCATCCCGGGCAGATGCTGAAGGCGAGCCTGACCTGCGTCGCGTTGGCGATCGCCTTCTTCGCCGGGGTGCGGCCGGCCGAGGCGGCGATCATCGGCGGCGCCTTCCTGCTGGTGACGCGAGCGCTGAAACCGGCGCGCATCTATCGCGAGCTCGACGGCCCGTTGCTCATTCTGTTCGCGGGCCTGTTCGTCGTCGTCGCCGGCGCGGAGCGCGCGCTGCTGACGCCGGACGTCGTCGCCTCGGTGCAACGGCTCGGCCTCGCCGATCCGTGGCGGCTGTCGGCGCTGGTCGCCGTTCTGTCCAATGTCGTCAGCAATGTTCCGGCGGTTTTGGCGTTGAGGCCGTTCATTCCGCCGCTCGCCGACGCACACCGCGCCTGGTTGATCGTCGCGATGAGCTCGACGCTCGCCGGCAATCTCACCTTGCTCGGCTCGGTCGCCAACCTCATTGTCGCCGAGCAGGCGCGCGCGGCGGCGACGCCGATCGGCTTCTTCGCCTATTTCAAGGTCGGGTTGCCGCTGACCCTCGTTACGCTCGCCTTCGGGACCGCCTGGCTCGTCTGGACTTGAGTGCGCTTGACGAAACCTCGGCGAAGCGTCAGGAGCGCGCCTGTGACGTCGTTCATCCGCCGCTGTCTCGCTGCCCTCGCGTTGCTCGCCCTGGCGCTCGCCGACGCTTCGTCGGCCGCCGAACGGCGCGTCGTCGTCGCCGATCCGGCCCCGGCGCCGGCCGCCGGACCATTGAGCGGCTATCTGACGACNNGCTGGCGAGCTGGGGCTACGCCGCCCTCTGGGTCGACGAGTTCGCGCCGCGCGGCGTGAAGGAGACCTGCTCGGTCGATTTTCCCCAAGGGCCTGCCGACGCCGCGGCGGCGCTCGCATTCCTCGCCCGCCAGCCGTTCGTCGACGCGCGCCGCCTCGCCGTCGTCGGTTTCTCCCAGGGCGCCGACGTCGCGCTGGCGATCGCCGCCTCGCCGCCGCGCGGCGCCCGGCCGCTCGCGGCCGCCGCCTTCTATCCGCCCTGCGCCAATCGCCAGGGCGAGACGTTGAAGGTCCCGACCCTGATCCTGGTCGGCGAGGCCGATACGGTGACGCCGGCCGAGGATTGTCGGCAATTCGCCGCCATGCAGCCGCCCGGCGCGGCGAAGCTCGTGGTCCTGCCCGGCGCCGGCCATCTGTTCGACGATCCGGCCTACGCCGGCGGCCGTGTCGTTCTCGGCATGCGGCTAGTCTATGACGGCGCCGCGGCGGCGCGCGGCGAAGCGGATTTGCGCCGCTTTCTGGCGGAGACGTTGTCGCAGACGCGCGACGGCGATTGACGGCGGCGCACGGCTGGGAGAGGTTCGCCGCGGCGCCCAACGGGCGCCATGCGCATTTCATCGTCTTTTCGCCACGGATTCGGCCGATAGCGTCCTTTCGACTGCGGCCCGAGAGGCGGGACGTTGCGGAGGTCGGTATGCGGAGACGCGAATTCCTGTTCGGCGCGGCGGCGATCCTGGCGACGCCCGCTCTCGCCAATCCGCCGGGCCCGTTCGAGCCGGACCTGTTTCCGCCGCTGAACTCGCGCGCCGATTACATCGCCTGGATGGCGGCGCATCGCGGCGAAGACCCGGTGATCCTCGGTCGCCGGTGGGACCGCTATCTCGAGGTGCTGAAGTTCAACGACCTGTGGACGCCGGCGGACAAACGCGCCTTCCTGTTCACGCCGCGCGAGGAATTCGTTCTGCCCCAGGATCGCGATGAGGCCTATGTCGGCCATTATCTCGACATCGGCTTTGGCGTGACGATCACCCCGCCGGGCACGATGGGGCGGATGACCAGCGCGCTCCTCGTCAAGCCCGGCGAGCGCGTGCTCGAAATCGGCACCGGCTCAGGCTACCAGTCGGCGCTGCTGACCTATCTGACCGACGCAGTCTATACGATCGAGATCATCCCCGAGCTCGCCCAGCGCACCCGCGGCGTTTACGATCGGCTGATCGGCCGCGGTTATCGCGAATACGCCAACATCCACACGACTCAGGGCGACGGCTATTACGGCTGGCCGACCGCCGCGCCGTTTGACAAGATCATCGTCACCTGCGGCATCGACCACATCCCGCCGCCGCTGCTGCAGCAGCTCAAGCCGGGCGGGATCATGGTGATTCCGGTCGGACCGCCCGGCGCCCAGCGCATCCTCAAGGCGGTCAAGTCGGTCGGCGCCGACGGCGAGATGAAGGTCGTGCGCTCCGACATCTTCGGCGGCGCCGTGATCCCGTTCGTGCCGCTGACCGGGGGGCATCAGAACGAGGGCTGAGGCGCGCTCGGCGCCAGCCCGCTGACCGCCCAGGGCGCCGCATCGTCGCGCGGCGCTGGCTGCGCGCCTTCGTCGCCGCCGCGGATGGCGCTGCCCAAATCCACTGCCGACCGGTCGGGTCGAGGGGTTGCCCTAAGGGAAGCTGAAATGGCGCGGTGCGCCTCTGTGAAGCGTCGTCGACGCTCTTGGGGGCGCGCCGAATGAACATTTTGCATGAGCTGAAGCTCATCTTCATCAAGACGAAGAAGGTCGGCGGCAGGTCATTCGAGATCGCGCTGTCCAAATATTGCGGACCAGGATGCGTCATCACGCCGATCTCGCTCGACGACGTTTCCGCCGTGCTGCTCAATGCCGTGGCGAGGCGCGTCGACGTCGACGCCAATTACCGTCCGTGTAGCGCAGCGCGCCCTTCATGCGACTTTTCAAACGGTGAACGATTGTTCACGCCGATCCACAGCGGCTCGAGGCTGTGACCGCGCGGCGGTCGCCGTGTTCTCTCACAATGGCGAGACGGCATATGTCCGCACGCCTCGAGCGACTCGGATTTGAAAGGCGATTTCACGCGGCGGGGCGGTTCGCCGCCTTCGACGGCTTGGAAACGACGCGTCGCGTCGATCGGCATACGAGCCCGGAGCCGGAGCGCATCGCGGCGGTCACGAGGCGGGCTTCACGTCGACTGAATAGTCCTGGCCTTCCCACGTTCGAGCGTCCAGCCAGAAGAATGTGAACTGAACGCTTTCCCCTGCCGTCAGGGCCGTGACCGGCAATCGGACGACATGCACGCCAAGGCCTGTGTCCGACGTCTCGACGTCGCGGACGTCTTGCCAATTGTTGACGCCCCAGTGCACCCTCGCGGCCGCCTTGAGCGCGACGATCAGTTGGTGGCCCTGAGTCAGGCGGCGCAGGCGCACGTTCGGCCCCCAGATCGCATAGTCGAGCCGAGGGCGGGCGCCGCGATAGCGCGCCCAGGTCGCAGCGGGGCGATCCACAGGATGGCCCAGCGCGCGCCCGTAGCAGAGTTTCACGAACTCGCTGTGCGCCCACACCAGCGGCATCGCCGAACCGCTCGGCCTTCCCGGCTCCAGAGCGTGTTCGGGGATCGCATCAGCGTCCCACACCTGTTCGGGAATCAGCCCGAGCGAACTGCTCATCGCCATCATCGCTTCGAGATAGGGCGTCACGTCCTCGCCGGCGGAAAGCGCATAGTGTCCGCGCTCGCCGGTCAGCAACGGCCAGCCGCGGCCTCGACCTTCTCCGTCAAATGCGCTTCCGTCGTCGTGTTCGCCGTAACCGTCGTCGTTGTAGCGATGCCATACCGGGCCGCTCGGCGTCTCGACCCTCAGCAAGCCGTCGACGACCTTCAGGCTCTCGCAGACACGGGGATCGTCTGCGGCGCGAAGTCCGTAGCGCACGAGTTGCAGGAAGTCGGTCGCCACCTGGGCGCTGGCCGGCAGGTCGGGATCAGAGGCCAGATTCTTGATCGGCACCCATTCGGCGACCGCCTGCCGATTGTTGAAGGCGTCGACCGGCGCGGTCCTGATGTAACAGCCGCTGACGCCGAATTTGCGCGCCAGCGCCGTGTCGGCGACGAACGTCCAGAGTTCCAGGCGCGCATTCCAGAAGTCGGCCATCTTCAGCGCGAAATCTTTGGCCTCGCCTTCGAGGAAAGCGCTCGCTTCGACCAGCCCGGCGATGGCCACGGCTAGCGTGAATATGTTGATGCCGGCGTCCTCCTCCCAGCGATCCTGGCGGGTCGAGGGGCCTTCGCGCAGAATGAAACCCGCCGCGCGCCGGATTGCGTCGCCGACGGGAATGCCTTTGAGCTGGTCCCTCTGCTGCAGGGAGGATGCGAGCAGGATCGGAAACGCGGCCTCGTCGAGTTGCACGCCCTGCCAGAACGGGGCGCCGCCGAGCCATTGGTTCTGGGACCAATGACCGTCTTCCTGTTGCGTGGCGAGCAGATAGCGCAACGTGTCGCGCGCGTCGTCATATGCGCCCAGCGCCACCAGGGCGCCTGCGGTTTCGACCAGATCGCGCGACCAGACCAGGTGGTAGCCGCCGCGGCTTTGACTGCTGTCGCCCCAGGGAACCGACAGGCTCGCAACCGCTGCGCCGCAATAGGTTCGATCCTGATGGACCTTCAGCACAGTGGCGGACAGAGCGAGCGCGCGATCGATAACCTCGCCCAATTCGGGGCGAGAACTGCCGGCGAGCCAGTTCGCCCAGGTTTGGCGTTGTTCGCCCCAGGCGACGTCGAAATCCTCCATCAAGCTCGAGGCCGCAAGGGTCGCCGCCGCTTCCTTGCTGGTGCCGAAGCCTAGCGCCAGAACGGCCCGCGTCGGCAATTCGCCCATCAGCGCCACCGCGCCCGGGCCGGCGACGTCGAAACGCCATGTCATGCGCCCGTTGCGATGGAAGTCCTGCCAACCATCGCTCGCCTCCTCGCAGCCGACCGAAGTCGCGCGCCATGCGTCCGCGCCGTCTTCGTCGGCCGCCATCAGCGCCAGGCCGAAGGGGCCCTGTTCCGCCCACAGCGCGGTCCTGCCGTTGTGGCGCGCGACCGAAGCGACATTGTTCGCCGCGTCGCCCCCGAGTCGCGCCGACAGCAGCGCATAGGGCCGCAGCGAAGCGTCCCCCTCCAACCGAAAGCGTAGCAGCAGAACGTCTCGACGCTGCGAGGGGCAGATCTGCAAGGTGAAGGTGAAGCGGGGGTGACGATGGACGATTTCGACGGCGGGCGCGCCTGGACTGGCCAGGCTCACTTTGTAGGAATCGAGCCTGCGCAGTTCGACCCAGAAGCCTTTGTCGTCAGCGATGATGAAACCCAGATCCTTGATCTGGGGAATGTCGATGCGAGGGTAATAGACCTCGCTGACGACGCCTTCGGCGATCGTGAACCACAGCCGCGATGAGCCGAGGCTTGCGCCCACCATGTCCTTGCGAGCGCTGGCCCAAGTCGGATGTGAGAACGTCGCCGAGGGCGCAACCTGAGGCCCTCGCTTGGTCTGAACCGTGGTGGAAAAGGGGGTCATCGCCGCCTCGAATGTGGGAACGTCATTCGCCTACGCTCGGTCGCCAAGCTAGGTTGAGCCTCTGGAGGGGCGCGCATCGGCGAGCGCGAACCCGCCGAGCAATAGCGACACGAGACTACCAAGGGAGAACGCCGTGGAATAGTCGACGCCGCTGAGTTCCCTCGGAGAGCCGACGCCGAAAGCGGCGGGCGACACAAGCAGAACCGGCGCGAGGAACGCCGTCAGCCGTAGCAGCGCCCACCCGATTCCCCGGAGCGGCAAAGAGCGCCGCCAACGCCGTGGCGATCGCTGCGCCGAGCCCGAGCCATGCATTGAGCGTCAGCACTGCGGCGTCAGGCCGGTCCACGGCTTTTCGTCGACTTCGGCGATGGCGCCGACGACCGCCGCGCCCGCCGCGTTGGTTTCACGCTTCAGCGCCCGCGCATTGCGCGGCCGCGCGACGTTCGACCGCTCCAGCGCGGGGCGGATGGCGGCGACTTCGGCGTCGGATTTAGGGTGTATCAGGCAATTGAGGCCGTTGTGGCGCCGCATCTCGCCGAGATCTTCCTTGCGCAGCCTATAGGGCGCCGCGCCGAACGCCATGGCCACGTCGTAGCGATCGGTCATCGCGCTACAGTCCCGGGCTGCTCTGCATGATCCCGCCGTCGGCGAAAATCGTCGTCGCGGTCAAATAGCTTGCCCCGTCGCCGGCGAGAAAGACGACGACATTGGCGATTTCCTCCGGCTGTGCCAGACGGCCGAGCGGAATTGCGGCGTTCAGCTTGGCCAGCAGCGCCGGATCTTTCATGGTCGAGGCGTTGATCGGGGTCGCCACGGCGCCCGGTCCCACGCCGACGACGCAGATTCCATGCGGCGCGAGTTCGACGCCCGCGGTGCGCGTCAGCATCCGCATGCCGCCCTTGGACAAGCAATAGGGCGCGTTGCCCGGCATCGGCCAATCCTCGTGCACCGAAGTGATGTTGATGATCCGGCCGCCGCCGCCCTGCTTGATCATCTGCTTGGCCGCGAACTGCGTGCCAAAGAACGCGCTCTTGAGATTGATCGAAAGCACCTTCTCGTATTGCGCTTCCGTGGTGTCGAGCACCGAGGTGCGGGTCTCGACGCCGGCGTTGTTGACCAAGACGTCGATGCGCCCGAACTGGGTCACGGCGGCGTCGAAAAGCGTCTGCAATTGATCGACGCGGCTGACGTCGGCGTCGACGCCGATGGCGCGCTCGCCCAGGGCGGCGATCTCCCGTTCCAGCGCATCGGTCGCGGACGGGTCGGCGACGTAGTCGATGACGATATTGGCGCCGGCCCTCGCCAGCCCGATCGCGATCGCCTTACCGATGCCGCTATTTCCTCCGGTGACGATGGCGATCTTGTTTTGCAGAGGCATGATGAGTCTCTTGGCTGAATCAGGATCGATCATCGAACGACCCCGCTAAAGGGCAGGCATCTCTCCCCTCCTCACCGGCATCGTCGAGGCTTCCGACAATTTAAGCGGCTCGGTATCGTGCGATTGCAGTTTTTTGTTGTTCGGAGCAGCCTATTTTTTGTTGATATATTGTGCGGTTCGAAGCCAAAGCGCCCAACTCTTGATTTTGACGCGAGTTCTACCGCAGAGGGCGTCCCTCGCCACCGGTTTGGCGAGGTTATCCATGCCCAGCCGAGCAACGGCCTGCCCGAAGCGGGCTTTGCTGATCCGATGCTAGAAGAAAACCTTCAGCCTCAGCCGATCGCCCAAGTCGGCATCCGTCGGCCAGCGCCCGTTCAGGCCTCGCGCGCCGGAGGGTCTCCCTGACCGTTGCGCCCATCGCATTGGCGATCGCAGAATGCGGTTTCGCGCCCATGGCGGAAGCTCGAGCAAAGTGCGAGCGAACTCAAGCTCGGACATCAAGCGGCAGCCCCAGACCTCACGATCGCGGATTCCCGCGACGAGCGGCAAATCGAGTCTTGCGGCGCATCCTGGAGCTTCCCGTCGAAGATATCACGGTAAGCACAGCAAACCTGCACAGTTAAACTTGACAGCTTTCCTGTCTACATGATAACCAAGCCGACATGGACGACGCGGCGGCCAATCCCCTCGCCTCTGCCTTGGCGCAGGATCTCCGCGCCTCGCTGGGCAAACTGAAACGCCGGCTGCGCGAACAAGCGCATAGCGGCGATCTGACGCCCTCTCAGGTGTCGGTGTTGCTGCGGCTCGAAAAGGACGGGGTGGCGACGGCGTCGCAGCTCGCCCGAGCCGAGGCGATGCGGCCGCAATCCATGGCGTCGGTCGTCGCCTCGCTCGAGGCTTTGAACCTGGTCACCGGCGCGCCGCATCCGACCGACGGGCGACAGACCTTGCTGTCGCTCACGGACGCGTGCCGCCAACGGCTTCAAGAGGGCCGCGCGGCGCGGCAGGATTGGCTGACCGGCGTCATCCAGGCTCGGCTTTCGCGGCAGGAGCAAGCCGAACTGGCGACGTCGATCGCCTTGCTCAAGCGGCTCATCGACGATTGAGCGCGTTTCGGCGGCGTCCCCCTGGCCGTACGTCGTCGTCTTCACAAGGATATGCCGATGCCGCTGAGTATGCTCGACCCAAAGACCGCGCTGATCGTCGTCGACCTGCAAAAGGGCATTGTCGGCCAATCGGTCGCTCATCCCATTGGCGAGATTGTCGCGCGGGCGCGCGCGCTGGCCGACGCCTTCCGCGAGCGCGGCCTGCCGGTCGTGCTCGTCAATGTCGCCGGCGGGGCGCCGGGGCGAACGGAACAGCCGCGACAGACGGGCTCCCTCGCGGAAGGGTGGGCCGACCTCATCCCGGAGCTGAATCGACAACCTGACGACATCGTCGTGACGAAGCGCACCTGGGGCGCCTTCGCCAGCACCGACCTGGAAGCCCAGTTGAAAGCGCGCGGCGTCACCCAAGTGGCGATCGCCGGCGTCGCCACCGCGACCGGCGTCGAATCGACGGCGCGCCAGGCCTACGAGCAAGGTTTCAACGTCACCCTCGCCGTCGACGCCATGACCGACAGGCGCGCCGAGGCGCACGACTACAGCGTCACGCAGGTTTTCCCGCGACTCGGCGAGACCGGCACAACCAAAAGGATCATCGATCTGCTCTCCGCGATGGTTTTCGGGGCGGCGCGATGACCGAGCCCGCCAAGGAGGCGGCCTTTCTCGAGGCGTTCGGATGGCGGTTCACGGCCCCGCTGCTGCTTGGCTCGACGTTGAACCCGATCAATAGTTCGCTGATCGCAACTGGATTGGTTGGGATCGGCGCCGACATGCACGCCGGGCCCGGCGCCACCGCCAGCCTTATATCGGTCCTGTACCTCTGCAGCGCCGTGATGCAGCCGACGATGGGCAAGCTGTCGACCCTGTTCGGCCCGCGGCGTATCTTCCTTATCGGCACTGTCATTCTATTGGTCGGCGGCGGGGTTGGCGCAACAGCTCCGTCGCTTCTCTTTCTGCTCGTCTCGCGGGCGCTGATCGGGATTGGCAGCTCGGCCGCCTACCCCACGGCGATGACTCTCATCCGTAAGCGCGCTGACGACGGTGGGACCGGCGTGCCGAGTCGCGTCCTCGGGAATTTGGCGATCGCGGCGCAAATCACCGCCGTGTTCGGCCTCCCGCTGGGCGGCGTTCTCGTCGGCGCGTTTGGTTGGCGTGCGCTGTTCGTGGTGAATATTCCTCTCGCGCTGCTGACCATCGCCTTCACGCTTGCCGGAGTGGCCAAGGACCCGCCCTCGCCGCGCGAGGGCTTCGAAGGGTTGGCGACGGCGCTCGACATTCCGGGCGTCATCCTGTTCGCTGGCGCGATCACCGGTCTGCTGGTGTTTCTGTCGGATCTGACCTCGCCCCAGTGGCGGCTCGCGGCGGCGACCGCGATCCTCGCCACGGCTCTGATTTTCCGCGAGCAGCGGGCCGGCAGCCCGCTGATCGACACCCGCATGCTGGCGAAGAATCTTCCTTTGCAACGCACCTATCTGCGCCAGACGCTTTCCTCCCTCGGCGTCTATGCCGCCCTGTATGGCGTCAGCCAATGGATGGAGCAGAGCGCGCACCTCAGCGCTTCCGCCGTCGGGATCATCCTGCTCCCGCTTTCCGTGCTCAGCATCGTCGCGTCGAGGATGGCCTCGGTTCGAGGCTGGGTGCGCTGGCCCCTCATCCTCGCGGGAATCGCGCTGATTGTCGCCGGAGGCGTGACGCTGCAGATCACGCAGGGGTCGAGCGTCTTCATTCTCGTCGGCATGACGCTTCTGTTCGGGTTCACCAACGGGTTCAGCATTTTCGCCAACCAGGCCGTTCTCTATGTCCAGGCCCCCGCGAAGGAGATCGCCGTGGCGTCGGGGCTCTTCAGGACATTCGGCTACTTCGGCGCGATCTTTTCCGCGAGCCTCATAGGCATCGCCTTCGGTCCTGCCGCGACCGACAGTGGGCTGCATGCTCTCGCGTGGGTCTTCGTTGGTATCGGCGCGGCTTTGGCGCTGCTCTCCGTCTTTGACAAGAGTATTCCCCTGTTCGCCAATGACTAGTCGTAGTCTCAGTTGAACTCTCCAACAGAAGGATCGGCCTGACGATGGAATGGATTCGCTATGTTTCTTACTTCTTTGGCGGCGCGTTCCTCACCAACGCGATCCCGCATTTCGTCAGCGGCATGATGGGCAAGCCGTTCCAGACCCCGTTCGCCAAGCCGCCGGGGCAAGGGCTGTCCTCGTCGACGGTCAATGCGCTGTGGGGCCTGTTCAATATCGTCGTCGGCTATGTCCTCGTCTGCCGCGTCGGCGATTTCAGCTTGAGGGACACCAGCGACGTCGTTGCGCTCGGCTTGGGTGCGCTGGCGATTGCGCTTCTGTCGGCGTGGGGGTTCGGCCGCTTCAACGGCGGCAACGCGCCGGAGCGTCGGTGAAGGCGCCCTTCACCGGCGTCTTCCGGTCGCTGCATGGTTTCAACTACCGAGTCTGGGCGCCCGGCGCCTTCGTCTCCAACGTCGGCACCTGGGTGCAGCGGACAGCCCAGGACTGGCTGGTCTTCACTCAGCTTACCCACCACGACGCTTCCGCCATCGGCCTCGTCATGGCGCTGCAGTTCGGGCCCCAGCTCCTGCTGCTGCCCTGGACCGGCTTCGCCGCCGACCATTTCAATCAACGCAAGCTCTTGATCGCCACCCAGGCGACAATGGGCGGCCTCGCCATTGCGCTGGGCCTCCTTACGGTCACCGGGGTCGTCCAACTCTGGCATGTCTATGTCTTCGCCTTTCTGTTCGGCAGCGCGGCGGCGTTCGACGCGCCGGTGCGTCAGACCTTCGTTGCGGAACTGGTCGGCGACGCGGATCTGCACAACGCGGTGGCGCTGAACTCGACCTCGTTCAACGCCGCGCGAATGATCGGGCCGGCCGTCTCCGGCGTCGTCATCGCGGCGATCGGAACCGGCTGGGCGTTTCTCTTCAACGGCGCCTCCTTTGCCGCGGTGCTGCTCTCGCTTGCCTTTCTGCGCCTCTCCGAGCTTCACCCGAACGCCAGGGCGCCCCGCGGCAGGGGAGGTTTCACCGAAGGGTTCCGCTACGTCTGGGGGCGCGCGGATCTCAAGACGATCTTGGTCATGCTGTTCCTGATCGGGACCTTCGGCCTGAACTTTCCGATCTTCATTTCGACCATGGCGATCGGCGTTTTTCATGCCGACGCCCGTGGATATGGCCTTCTGTCTTCGATCATGGCGATCGGCACGGTGGCGGGCGCGCTGTTGGGGGCAAGGCGTGAAAAGCCGCGCTTCAGGTTGCTGCTGACCGGCGCCGGCATATTCGGACTCGGCTGCGCGTTGGCCGCGCTCACTCCGAGCTACTGGCTCTTCGCCGGCGCGCTCGTCGTCATCGGCGTCGCCGCCCTGACTCTGACCAACACTTCGAACAGCCTGATGCAGCTCACCACCGAGCCCGCCATGCGCGGGCGGGTGATGGCGCTGCGCGTCGGCGTTGCGCTCGGCGGCACGCCGATCGGGGCGCCGATCGTCGGCTGGGTGGCGGACACGTTCGGACCGCGCTGGGCGCTCGGCGTCGGCGCGGCCTCGGGCTTTGCCGCCGCAGCCGTGGCCATCTCCGTTCTGGCGCGTCAGATCGACCGGCCTGTTTCCCGTGGGCCAACCGCTGATCGCGTAGACGCTTCGGGAGATTGATCGCGTGGTCGCCGGCTTGCCGCGACCGCTCGACGATCGCCTTGCCGCTCAGAGCGGGGTTGGCGAGCGCCTCGGAGCGATGAATTTCGCCGCGCGCAAACAGGGCGGCGACGGCGTCGAGGATGCGCCCACGGGCGATTTGCTGTCGCTGGCGCAGGGGCGCCGAGAGCGGCGAACCGAGCGACATTTGGCGGGTCATAAACGAGAGACGATTCCAACCGGAACGATGACCGGATTGGCGCCCGAAAGCGCAAGAACCGGCCGAACGGTTCAGGCGATTCCAGCAAAATCAGCCATTTATGGAAAGAACTGGAGCGGGCGAAGGGATTCGAACCCTCGACCCCGACCTTGGCAAGGTCGTGCTCTACCCCTGAGCTACACCCGCATCCTGGGACGGGCCCAGCCCGTCCGCCGGGGGCTTATGGCGCATGCGGCGACAGATTGCAACACCCCGGTCGCCTTGAATTTTCGGGGTGTTTGTCCGAGCATCGCGACACGACACCGTGAATTGAAGTCGCCGCTTTGCTATGCCAAGCGCTGGCTGCGCGGCTCGAGGGTTGAATGGACGAAAGCGTGGATCGCAAGCAGGTTGAGGCGCCGCTTCCGGTCGAGACCGTCGGCCCCGTCGCTGTGCCGCGCCGGCGGCTCGCCCGGCTCGCATGGACCGTCGCGCTGGTCGCCGCGGCGCTGATCGCCTGGCATTACTGGCCGAGCGGGGCGCCGACGCCGAACGAGCAATCGCAGGGCGCTTCCGGCGCCCCGCCGCAGACCGTCCGCGACGCGCCGGCGACGTCCGGTGACATGCCGATCGTCATCGACGCGCTCGGCACGGTGACGCCGCTCGCCACGATCACCGTCAAGACCCAGATCGCCGGCAAACTGATGGCGGTCGGCTTCCAGGAAGGACAGATGGTCAAGCAGGGCGATTTTCTCGCCCAGATCGACGCGCGTCCCTACCAAGCCGCGCTCGCCCAGGCCGAGGCCCAGCTCGCCAAGGATTCGGCTTCCCTCGATCAGGCCCAGGCGGATCTCGCGCGCTACCAGACGCTGGAGAAGCAGGATTCGATCTCCCGCCAGCAAGTCGAGGATCAGACCTTTACGGTCGCACAAGACAAAGCGGCGGTCACGTCCGACCAGGCGCAGATCGACACCGCGAAGCTCAACATTTCCTATTGCCGCATCGTCGCGCCGACCGGCGGCCGCGTCGGCCTGCGGCTCGTCGATCCCGGCAATTACCTCCAGCCATCCGACACCACCGGCATCGTCGTCATCACCCAGATTGACCCGATCAGCGTCGTCTTCTCCACCGCCGAAGACAACCTGCCGCAGATCGCGGCGCGGCTGAATAGCGGCGCCAAGCTGAGCGTCGCCGCCTACGACCGCTCCAACGCCAAGAAACTGGCGACCGGCACGCTGACGACTTACGACAACCAGATCGACCTCACCACCGGCACATTCAAGCTGAGGGCGCAGTTCGACAATCCCGACGGCGCGCTGTTCCCCAACCAGTTTGTCAACGTCAAGCTGTTGGTCGACACGATGAGCGGCGCGACGCTCGCGCCCAATCCGGCGATCCAGATCGGCTCCTCGGGCAGCTTCGTCTATGTCGTGAACGCCGACTCGACCGTCGCCGCGCGCAACGTGACGACCGGCCCTGGCGACGCCAAGAACACCGTCGTCCTCACCGGTCTCAAGCCGGGCGAGAACGTGGTCATCGACGGCGTCGATCGGCTGCGCGACGGAGCTAGGGTCGTCGTGCGCAACGGCGGCGGCGCGGCGAGCGCCCCCGGCGCGGCGCCGACGGACGCCGCCGGCCAGCATCGCCGTCACGCCCAGGACCAGAGCGCGCCGAACGCCGCGCCGAGTCCCACGCCGTCGCCCTCGCCGACCGCGACGCCGTGAAGCGGCGGAGCGCGCGGCAATGAACCCGTCCCGCCTTTTCATCGAACGGCCGGTGGCGACGACGCTGCTGATGTTCGCCATCCTGATGGTGGGCGTCGCCGCCTATCGCTTCCTGCCGCTGTCGGCGCTGCCCGAGATCGACTATCCGACGATCCAGGTGCAGACCTTCTATCCGGGCGCGAGTCCGGAAGTGATGACCTCGTCGGTGACCGCGCCGCTCGAGCGCCAGTTCGGCCAGATGCCGAGCCTGACGCAGATGATGTCGCAGAGCTCCGCCGGCGCGTCGGTGATCACGCTGCGGTTCAGCCTCGACATCGGCCTCGACATCGCAGAGCAGGAAGTCCAGGCGGCGATCAACGCCGCCGGCAACCTGCTGCCGTCCGATCTGCCGGCGCCGCCGATCTACGCCAAGGTCAATCCCGCCGACGCGCCGATCCTCACCCTCGGCGTCACTTCCAACTCGATGAAGCTCACCGACGTCGAGGACATTGTCGAGAGCAGGCTCGCGCCGAAGCTCGCCCAGCTTTCCGGCGTCGGCCTGGTGTCGATTTCCGGCGGCCAGCGGCCGGCGGTGCGCATCCACGCCAATCCGCTCGCGCTCGCCGCCTACGGCCTCAATCTCGACGACCTGCGCACGACCATCGCCAATCTCAACGTCAATACGCCGAAAGGCAATTTCGACGGCCCGGCGCAATCCTTCGCGATCAACGCCAATGACCAGATCCGCGATCCGTCCGATTATCTCAAGTCGGTCGTCGCCTATCGCAACGGCGCGCCGGTGCTGCTCACCGACGTCGCGAGCGTGGAGATCGCCGCCGAGAACACGCGGCTGTCGGCGTGGATGAACCAGACGCCGGCGCTGCTGGTCAACATTCAGCGCCAGCCGGGCGCCAACGTCATTCAGGTCGTCGACAGCATCAAAGCTCTGTTGCCGTCGCTGACCGCGAGCCTGCCGCAGGCGATCACGATCACGCCGCTGACCGATCGCACCGTCACCATCCGCGCTTCCGTCAGCGACGTCGAGTTCGAGCTGGCGTTGGCGGTCGGCCTCGTCGTGCTGGTGATCTTTCTCTTCCTGCGCAATGTCCCGGCGACGATCATCCCCAGCCTCGCCGTGCCGTTGTCGCTGGTCGGCGCGCTGGCGATCATGTATCAGCTCGGTTTCAGCCTCGACAATCTGTCGCTGATGGCGCTGACGGTCGCCACCGGCTTCGTCGTCGACGACGCGATCGTCGTGATCGAGAACATCGCGCGCTATCTCGAGAGCGGCGACAGCCCGAACGAGGCGGCCCTCAAGGGCTCGAAGCAGATCGGCTTCACCATCATCTCGCTGACGGTGTCGCTGCTCGCGGTGCTGATCCCGCTTCTGTTCATGGGCGACGTGGTAGGTCGGCTGTTCCACGAATTCGCGATCACCCTCGCGGCGACGATCGTCATCTCGGCGGTCGTGTCGCTGACGCTGACGCCGATGATGTGCAGCAAGCTCTTGCGGCCGGAGGAACGGGGAGCGGGCAGCCGCCATCGCGCCACCGGCGGCCGCTTCTTCCAGGCGGTGCTCGCTTGGTACGGCCGCGCGCTCGAGGTGGTGCTCGACCATCAGCCGGCGACCTTGCTCGTCGCCCTGGGAACCTTCGCGCTCACCGGCTATCTCTATGCGACGATCCCCAAGGGGTTCTTTCCGCTGCAGGACACCGGCCTCATCCAGGCCGTCACCCAGGCGGCGCAAGACACGTCGTTTTCCAAGATGGCCGAGCGCCAGCAGCAACTCGCCGCCGTCATTCTGCGCGACGCCGACGTCGACAGCCTGTCGTCGTTCATCGGCGTCGACGGCTCGAACGTCACGCTCAACTCCGGCCGGTTCCTCGTTAACCTCAAGCCCCACGCCGAGCGGACCGCCGGCGTCGCCGATGTCATCCGCCGCCTGCAACGCGAGACTGCCAACGTCGCTGGCATCGCGCTCTACATGCAGCCGGTGCAGGACCTGTCGATCGAGACCCAGGTCAGCGCCACGGAATACCAATTCACGCTCGACAACCAGGACCTCGCGACGCTGCAGAGCTGGACGCCCAAGGTGCTCAGTCGCCTCGCCAAGGTCGCCGAGATCGTCGACGTCGCCAGCGACTTGCAGCCGAACGGCCGCGCGGTCGAGGCGACGCTCGATCGATCGAGCGCGGCGCGTTTCGGCATCACGCCGGCGACGGTCGACAACGCGCTCTACGACGCCTACGGCCAGCGCATCATTTCGACGGTCTTCACCCAGTCGAACCAATATCGCGTCATTCTCGATATCGACCCCGCGATGACGCATTCGATCGCCTCGCTCAACGACATCTACCTGCCTTCGTCCGCCTCGACCACGGGTCAGGTGCCGCTGTCGGCGATCGCATCGTTCGACGTCATGCAGTCGCCGCTGCAGATCTCGCATCTCAAGCAGTTTCCGGTGACGACGATCTCGTTCAACCTCGCACCGGGCGCTTCGCTCGGCGCCGCGGTCGACGCGATCAACGCCGCGCTCGCCGACGTCGGCCTGCCGGCGAGCTTCGGCGTCAATTTCCAGGGCGCGGCGCAGGCGTTCCAGGCCTCGCTGTCGAACGAGGCGTTCCTGCTGCTGGCGGCGATCCTGGCGATGTATATCGTGCTCGGCGTGCTCTACGAGAGCTTCATCCATCCGGTGACGATTCTCTCGACGCTGCCGTCGGCCGGCATTGGCGCGCTGCTGGCGCTCGAATGGGCCGGCGCCGGGCTCGACATCATCGGCGTCATCGGCATCGTTCTCCTGATCGGCATCGTCAAGAAGAACGCGATCATGATGATCGACTTCGCGCTCGAGGGCCAGCGGCAGGGGGGGCTCGACGCGCGCGCGGCGATCTACCAGGCCTGTCTTCTGCGCCTGAGGCCGATCCTGATGACGACGGTCGCTGCGATGTTCGGCGCGCTGCCGCTGATGGTGGGGACGGGCGTCGGCTCCGAATTGCGCCATCCGCTTGGTCTGGCGATCGTCGGCGGCCTCGCCGTCAGCCAGGTGCTGACGTTGTTCACAACGCCGGTGATCTACCTGTTCTTCGAGGGCATCGCCCGACGCCTCGGCGCCGGTTCGTCTGTCGGCCCGCTGCCGACGGAGGCGCCGTGAACAACCGCTTCTCCGAGCTGTTCATCCGTCGGCCGGTCGCGACCATTCTGCTGACCGTCGGCATCGCACTCGCCGGCCTGCTCGCCTTCACCCAGTTGCCGGTGTCGCCGCTGCCGCAGGTCGATTTTCCCAACATCTCGGTGATGGCCAGCATGCCGGGAGCAAGCCCCGACACGATGGCGAGTTCGGTCGCCGCGCCGCTCGAGCGCCATCTCGGCCAGATCGCCGACGTCAACGAGATGACATCGACGAGTTCGCTCGGCACGACTCGCATCCAGCTGCAATTCGGTCTCGACCGCGACATCAACGGCGCAGCGCGCGACGTGCAGGCGGCGATCAACGCCGCGCGCGCCGATCTGCCGACGAGCCTGCGCACCAATCCGAGCTATCACAAGATCAACCCCGCCGATGCGCCGATCATGGTGCTGGCGATGACTTCGACCACCCGCACCGCCGGGCAGATGTACGACATCGCCTCCAACGTGCTGCAGCAGCGGCTGTCGCAGCTCGACGGCATCGGCGAAGTCGACGTGGTCGGCAGCGCGCTGCCGGCGGTCAGGGTCGAGCTCGATCCCGGCGCCGTGTTCAAGTACGGCATCGGCCTCGAGGACATCCGCGCCGCGCTCGCCGCCGCCAACGCCAACAGCCCCAAGGGCGCGGTCGAGGACGACGACTTCCACTACCAGATCTACGCCAACGACCAGGCGACCAAGGCCGAGCAGTATCGCGACCTCGTCGTCGCTTACCGCAATAACGCCGCGGTCAAGCTTTCCGACGTCGCCCAGGTCGTCGATTCGGTCGAGGATTTGCGCAACGCCGGCCTCTCCAACGGCAAGCCCTCGGTTGCGATCGTCCTGTCGCGCCAGCCGGGCGCCAACATCATCCAGGCGGTCGACGGTGTGAAGGCCGTGCTGCCGCGTCTGGCCGCGGCTCTGCCGGGCGACGTCGACCTCAACGTCGTCGTCGACCGCTCGATCACCATCCGCGGCTCGCTCGCCGACACCGAACGCACGCTCATCACGTCCGTCGTGCTGGTGATCCTCGTCGTCTTCGCCTTCCTGCGTAACGTGCGCGCCGCGGCCGTGCCGAGCGTTGCCGTGCCGGTGTCGATCCTCGGCGCGTTCGCCGTGATGTACCTGCTCGGTTACAGCCTCGACAATCTTTCGCTGATGGCGCTGACCATTTCGACCGGCTTCGTCGTCGACGACGCCATCGTCGTGCTGGAGAACATCAGTCGGCATATCGAGCTCGGCGCGACGCGGTTCCGGGCGGCGATCCTCGGCGCCCGCGAAGTTGGCTTCACCGTGCTGTCGATCAGCCTGTCGCTGATCGCGGTCTTTCTGCCGCTGCTGCTGATGGGCAGCATCGTCGGCCGGTTGTTCCGCGAATTCGCGATGACGCTGTCGGTGGCGGTGCTGATCTCGCTGCTGGTGTCGCTGACGACGACGCCGATGATGTGCTCGCTGATCCTGCCGCGCCAGGCGATTGCGATCCACGGACGCGCTTACCGGATCACCGAGCGCGGCTTCGACGCGATGCTCTCCTTCTATCGCGTCACGCTCGGTGCTGCGCTGCGCCATCCGCTGCTCATCGTGCTGGTCTGGGCGGCGATGATCGCGCTCAACGTCAATCTGTTCCGCGGCATGACGTACGACCTGTTTCCGGTGCAGGACACGGGTCTGCTGATCGGCTCGATCCAGGGCGATCAGAGCATCTCCTTCCAGGCGATGAAGCAGAAGCTCGCCCAGCTCCAGGGAATCGTCCAGGCCGATCCCGCCGTCCAGACTGTCGCGGGCGTCACCGGCGGGCGGCAGCCGAATTCCGGCTTCGTCTACATCTCGCTGAAGCCGTTCGCCGAGCGCAAGATCACTGCAGACGGCGTGGTGGCCCGACTGCGCGGAAAGCTCGCTGCTGTCGCCGGGGCGCGGCTTTTCATGGTCGCGGTCTCCGACTTGCGCACCGGCGGCCGGCAGAGCAATGCGACCTACCAATATACGCTGCTGTCCGACGACACGGCCGAGCTCTACAAGTGGGCGCCGCGCCTGCTCGCCGCGCTGCAGGGCAGCACGGCGCTCAAGGACGTCAATTCCGACCAGCAGCAGGGCGGCCTCGAGGCCGATGTGACGATCGACCGGGCCAACGCCGCCCGGCTCGGCCTCTCTATCGCGGCGATCGACAACACGCTCTACGACGCCTTCGGCCAGCGGCAGGTGTCGACCATCTACAACGCGCTCAACCAGTACCATGTGGTGATGGAGGTGGCGCCGCGCTATTGGCAGGACCCGTCGACCCTGCGCAACATCTGGGTGTCGACTTCAGGCGCCAATCCGTCCGGCGTGCAGCAGACCAACGCCGGCGCGGGGCTCTATACCGCGTCTGCGACCAGCGCCGCCTCGGCCGCGTCGGTCGCCAGCGACTCGGCGCGCAACCTCGCCTTGAACGGACTTGCCGCCAGCGGTCATTCGAGCGCCTCGGCCGGCGCGGCCGTGTCGTCGGCGATCGAGACGATGATCCCGCTGTCGGCGGTGGCGAGCTTCAGCCGCGGCCAAACGCCGCTGGGCGTCAATCACCAGGGCCTGTTCGCCGCCGCGACCATCTCCTTCAACCTCGCGCCCGGCCACGCGCTGAGCGAGGCGCAGAAGGAGATCGCCGACGCAACCGTCGCCATCCGCATGCCGTCGACCGTGCGCGGCGTCTTCGCCGGCACCGCTGCGACCTTCCAGCAGTCGCAAGCGACCCTCCCGCTGCTGTTCGGCGCGGCCCTGCTCGCCGTCTATATCGTCCTCGGCGTTCTCTACGAGAGCTACATCCATCCGTTGACGATCCTTTCGACCCTGCCGCCGGCGAGCGTCGGCGCGCTGATCGCGTTGAGGTTGTTCGACGTCGAGTTCACGATCATCGCCGCAATCGGCATCATTCTGCTGATCGGCATCGTCAAGAAGAACGCGATCATGATGATCGACTTCGCCCTCCAGGCCGGGCGCGAGGGGCTGGGGCCGCGCGAAGCGATCGCTCAGGCCTGCCTGCTGCGGTTTCGCCCGATCATGATGACGACCTTTGCGGCGATGTTCGGGGCGCTGCCGCTGGCGCTGGGGTCAGGCGAAGGGTCGGAGCTGCGTCACCCTCTGGGGATAACCATCGTCGGCGGCTTGCTGTTCAGCCAGGCGTTGACGCTCTATACGACCCCGGTCATCTTTCTCTACCTCGACCGGTTCGGGAAGTGGTTGGGGCGGTTATGGAGCCGTTTTTACGTGCGGGGCGGATCCGTGCGCGTGGCGGAGTCCGGATCGTGAGACTTGGGCGGAAGAGTTTGCCGGCGCTCGCCGCTCTCGCGCTGCCGCTGGCGGCGTGCGCGCCCGTGGGGCCCGATTACGTCCGCCCGGGCGCGATCGTTTCGGCCCAATACAAGGAAATCAAGGGCTGGAAGCTCGCCGCGCCGCGCGACGATCTCGCCAAGGGCGAGTGGTGGAAGGTGTTTCGCGACCCCGTCCTTGACCGGCTGGAGGCGCAGGTCGCCGTCTCCAACCAGACGCTGAAAGCCGACGAGGCGAATTATCGCGAGGCGCTGGCGCTGATCGCCGAGGCGCGCGCCGGGCTTTATCCCACCGTGAATTTCAACCCCTCGCTGACGCGCGCTCAGCAAGGGGGGCAGTACAGCACCATTCTCGACGCGCAGGTCAGCGGCAGCTGGGCGCCCGACGTCTGGGGCAAGGTGCGGCGCGCTATCGAGGAGCAGGGCGCCGGCGCGCAGGTCAGCGCCGCCGACCTCGCCAACGCCACCCTGTCGGCTCAGTCCTCGCTCGCCCTCGCCTACGTGCAACTGCTCGAGGCCGACGCGTTGGACGATCTCCTGCTCGACACGGTCAAGGAATACGAGCACGCGCTCAAAATCACGCAGAACCAATACAATGCGGGCACGGCGGCCAAGTCGGACGTCATCACCGCCCAGGCCTCGGTCCTCGCCGCGCAGGCGCAGGAGATCAACGTCGGCGTGACGCGCGCGCAGAACCAGCATGCGATCGCGGTGCTGATGGGCCGCCCTCCCGCAGAATTGTCGATTGCGCGCTCGAAACTGCCCGCCGGCATTCCCAGCATCCCGGTGGGCGTACCCTCGGCGCTGCTCGAACGACGCCCGGACATCGCGGCCGCCGAGCGGACCATGCAGGAACAGAACGCCGCCATCGGCGTCGCGATCGCCGGTTACTATCCCGACTTCACGCTGTCGGGCGCTTTCGGCTACTACGGCGACCCGTTCATCAAACAGATCGCCGGGGCCAACCCGGTGTGGTCTTATGCGCTCTCGATCGCGCAGCCGCTGTTCAACGGCGGCCTGACCGACGCGCAGGTCGAGGCGGCCAGACAGGCCTACGAATCCAGCGTCGCCGCCTACCGTCAAACTGTGCTGGCGGCGTTTCAGCAAGTCGAGGATCAATTGGCGGCGGTCCCGATCCTCACTCGCGAGCTCAACGTGCAGACCGAAGCGGTCAAGGCCGCCCAGCAGGCGGTGCAGATCGCACTCAACGAGTACAGCGCCGGCACGCAAAACTTCACCACCGTCGTGACCGCTGAAGCCGCGGAGCTCAGCGACCGGGAATCGGCGCTGACGACCCGCGCCTCGCGGCTGACCGCGGNNCGTCTCCCAGGCCGCGCGCGCGTCGCCGAGCGACAGCGTCCCGTCGTTGGCGCCGCGCGTCGCCTGAACCGCGAGCGCGAGCGCCGGCGGTCCAACCGGATCGGGCAGGCTGGGGCCGGGACCGGCAAGCGCCTGGCGCATCGCCGCCAGCGCCGCGTCGTCGCCGCCGAGGCGCGCCGCGAGCATCAGCGCCAC
>PLRT01000141.1:0-1645 GCA_003164915.1 Hyphomicrobiales bacterium
TATGTTGCGCCTCGTTTGGCGACCCGCCCGCCCAGACAGGCGCTCCCGCCCGAGCCGCCGCTCGAGCGCTATTTGGCGCGCCCTCGCGAAGGTGTGCGGCCGAGTTCTTTGCGAGACGGGGTGGCGGACCATGCGGGAGCCGTCTGAATCGAACCCTCCGGGCCGAGACCCGGCGGTTCGGGGCCGTCGGCGCGCGCGACCCTGCAAATTCGCCACGCGCCACCAAGCGGCGGCGCGGCGGCGATCAGGCGGTCGTGGTCAGGCTCGGCTCGATCCCGAATCTCGTAGTCGATCGCCCGACAGATCGATGGGGCGCGAGGGCTGGCGAAGTCTGATCGGGATGCGCGGCGCCACCCGCGCGTAGAGCGCTTGCGCAACAAGATTGTAGTATTTTTTCGCAAAATTGCTGAGCCCGCGACGGTTCGCCGGACTGACGTTCTCATGGGGAAATTCGCCGACGGGGAAGCTTACGCCCAAGAACTCTGAAACCCGCGCCACCGCGCCGGGTTCGTCGCAACGCAGAACCAGCAGCAAATCCGAAGCCTCATGATCTTCAAAGAACTTGATAGCGTCTCGGGTATGCTGCTCGTAATAGCTTTTGAATTCGTCGTCGAAGCCAACCGGGTAGAAACGACCGAATATCCATTTGGTCTTATTCTTGACGCCGGCATACATATTATGCCGCTTTAGGCTATCCAACCAGAGTTGCGCGTCTCTGCGGACGGTGAGTATAAACTTGGCGTCGCGCCCGTATTTATAGAACGCCTCCTTATACATCATGCACGTCGGGCCGTCGCAAAAAAACATGCCGGAATCGTATTGATTAAGTATAGTTGAATAGTCCTTTTCGACGAAATAGCGTCGCTGCAACTGCCTGCCGTCGCTGTCGTTAACGAAGCCTATGGTCTGCATGAGCCTTGCCAGGCTCGTCAGGCCGGTCTTCGGCAATCCAATGCCAAAGACGCGCATTCTGGATGAATTTGGATCGTTCATGCTTTAAGCAGGTGGGATAGAGATAGGCTGGCGCATCTCCTCTGAGCGCGCTGCCGTAAATAGACCGAGCTCCACATAGGGCGCAAGCTGGCGACGCAGACGGCGAAATCCGCAGCGTCGGCGCGCCCGCTGGAAAGCAGAAGGGTCCGACAACCGGCTATGGTGGTTCAGCAAGAAAGAGAGTCGCCTTGATCGCCCTCGCCACCCAGTGCTTCGCGCCCGACTTCGGCGGCATCGAAATCCTGATGACCGGCCTCGCCGACGCGATCGCCGCGAGCGGCCGCCCGGTCGAGGTCTTCGCCGACCACATCCGCCGCGACGACGCCCCCGAACTCGTCCGCCCCTACCCGATCCAGCGCTTCGGCGCGATCCGGCCGCTGCGGCGGTGGATGAAACGTCGCGCCATCGCCGTAGCGGCCGAGCGCGGCCTCGCCGGCGTCCTGGCCGATTCGTGGAAGAGCGTCGCCGCCATTCCCCATGGCGTCGGCCCCATCGCCGTCTGCGTCCATGGCAATGAGATTCCGGTCGACGCCGACGGCCGCCGCGCCCGCCGCCTGCGCGGCGCGCTGAGCCGAGCGCGGACGATCGTCGCGATCTCGCATTTCACCGCCGGCGTCACGCGCCGCGCGCTCGGCTCGACGCCGGCCGAGAT
>PLRT01000141.1:1684-36269 GCA_003164915.1 Hyphomicrobiales bacterium
CATCGTCTATCTCGTCGGCGGCGGCGGCGACGATCTGCCGCGGCTGCGCCGGCTCGCCGCCGCGCTCGGCGTCGAGCGCCACGTCGAGTTTCTCGGCCGTTTGCCCGACGACCGCGCCAAGGCGGCGCTGTTCGAACGCAGCGACGTCTTCGCCATGCCGGTCAGACGCGTCGGCGCGTCGGTCGAAGGCTTCGGCATCGTCTACGCCGAAGCGGCCTGGCGCGGCGTGCCAAGCCTCGCCGGCGCTGAGGGCGGCGGCGCCGACGCCGTGCTCGATGGCCAGACCGGATTCGTGCGTCGTGGCGACGACCCCGAGGCGGTGCAGGCGGCGCTGGCGACCCTGCTCGCCGACGACGCATTGCGCGCGCGAATGGGCGAAGCGGCGCAACGGCGCGCGCGCGAGGAGCTCTCCTGGACCCACGCGCTGCCGCGCTATCTTGCCGCGCTCGGCCTCTGAGGCGCGTTTGACGCCCCGTCCGCGCGCCGCGCCTGCGCCGCCGGCGTGGGATCGCTGAAGCGCAGCACGCCGTCGTCGAGCGGCGCGAAGCGCAGCGCGACGACGTCCCGCCAGTAGCTCCGCCGCAGCGCCCAGGGCCCCTCCGTCCCCTGCTTCGGCAAGCGGTCCGCGGCTCGGCGATAGGCGCCCGACGAGAACACGACCAGCGGCCCCCGCTTCATCGCCGGATCAACCTGGGCCGGCGCGCATTTGCGAAATCCGCGCCGCTTGAGACGATTGACCAGCCGGCAGGCGAAGAGGCTGACGAGGTCGGCCTTCAGCGTCCAGGCGGCGTTGGCGTAGCCGAAGACGAACACGAGATTGGGCACGCCGCTCAGCATCGCGCCCCTGTAGACGGTCGTCTCCCCGGGCTCGACCGCCGCGCCGTCGACGCTGAGGCGAACGCCGCCGAGCGGCCGCAGTTCGAGCCCGGTGGCGACGACCGCCAGATCGGCCTCGATCGTCTCGCCGCTCGCCAGCTCGACGCCGGCCTCGGTGAAACGCGAAATCGCGTCGGTGACGATCGAGGCGCGGCCGCTGCGCAAAACGCGGAAGAGATCGCCGTCGGGCGCCAGGCACAGCCGCTGGTCCCAGGGCTGGTAGCGCGGCGTGAAATGCTTCGCCGCATCGACGCTCGGCCCCAGCGCGTCACGCGCCCGGGCGAGCAGCAGCCACCGCGCCGCGCGGGGAAAGCGACGGCAGAAGCGAAAGAAGGCGGAACCGACGAGAATGTTGCCCCAGCGCGCCAGCCGGTAGGCCAGCCGCTCCGGCAGCGCCGCGCGCAGCGCGTCGGCGAAGCCGTCGCGCGAAGCGCGCTCGATCACGTAAGTCGGCGAGCGCTGCAGCATGACGACATGGGCGGCGCGACGCGCCAGCGCCGGCACGAGCGTAACCGCGGTCGCTCCGCTGCCGATCACCAGGACGCGCTTGCCGACATAGTCGATGTCATCGCTCCAGCGCTGCGGATCGACCACGCGCCCGCCGAAGCGGTCGAGGCCGGGAAAGTCGGGACGGTAGCCGCCTTCGTAACTGTAATAGCCGGCGCAGAGGATGAGGAAGCTGCAGGTCAGTCGCGCCGGCCCCTTGTCCGGGCCGCGCTCGACCTCGAGCGTCCATAGCGCCGCTTCCGACGACCATGCCGCGGAGCGCACCCGGCAGCCGTAGCGGATGCGGCGATCGACCTCGAACTCCCGGGCCGCGTCGCGGATATAGGTGAGAATCGTCCGGCCGCCGGCGATCGCAGCGGCATGCGTCCACGGGCGGAACGCGTAGCTGAGCGTGAACATCTCCGAATCGGAGCGCACGCCGGGATAACGGAACAGATCCCAGGTGCCGCCGAGATCGTCGCGCGCCTCGAGGATGGCGAAGCTCGCGCCCGGGCTGCGCGTGCGCAGCCGGCAGGCCGCGCCAATGCCGGACAACCCGGCCCCGACGATGAGGACGTCCAAATGCTCGTCGGTCAAAGCTGGTCCCGTCTCCTGCAGCGCCGGCGCGGGCGACACTACGATAATTCGCAGCGCGCGCCAGCCATAAACGCGTCGCTCGGCCAACGGGTTCGGGCCGCAACTGGCGCGGCGGAATCGACCGTTGGCGGCGCGTCGATGCTATGCTGTCGTCGGGCGCAAACCCGGAGGACCAGGCGAAGATGAAAGTCACCATCGACATCGATTGCACGCCGCTAGAAGCACGGCAGTTCATGGGCCTGCCCGACGTCCAGCCGATGCAGGCGGCGGTGATGGCGGAGATCGAGAAGCGGGTGATGGCGGAAGCGACGAAATTTTCGCCCGACGGCTTCCTGCGGGCCTGGTTCAGCGAAGGCCAACAGGGCGCCGAGTGGTTCCGCGACCAGTTCCGTGGCTTCTTCGCTCAGGCGGGGGCCGCGAACGGCGAGCCGCCGAAGGGCTGAAGCGGCGCGTTGCCGCGCCGCTCCTCGCGAGCGCTAAGATTCCGGCAGGTTCGTCCGGATGTGCAACTCGCGCAATTGCTTCAGCGTCGCCGTCGCCGGCGCGCCCATCAGCAGATCCTCGGCGCGCTGGTTCATCGGGAACAGCGCCACCTCGCGCAGGTTCTGCTCGCCGGCGAGCAGCATGACGATGCGGTCGACGCCCGCCGCCATGCCGCCGTGCGGCGGCGCGCCGTAGTGGAAGGCGCGGTACATGCCGCCGAACTGCTCGACCACCGTCTCCTCGCCGTAGCCGGCGATCTCAAACGCCTTGACCATCGCTTCCGGCCGATGATTGCGGATGCCGCCCGAGGCGAGTTCGTAGCCATTGCAGGCGATGTCGTATTGGAACGCCTTGATGTGGAGCGGGTCTTTGTCCTGCAGCGCTTCCAGGCCGCCCTGCGGCATCGAGAACGGATTGTGGGAGAAGTCGATCTTCTTCTCGTCCTCGTTCCATTCGTACATCGGGAAGTCGACGATCCAGGCGAACTCGAAGCGGTTCTCGTCGACGAGCTTCAGCTCCTGCCCGACCTTGCCGCGCGCCGCCCCGGCGAACTTGGCGAAAACCGCGGGATCGCCGGCGACGAAGAACGCCGCGTCGCCCGGCTTGAGGCCGAGCTGGGCGCGAACGGCTTCGGTGCGCTCGGGCCCGATATTGTTGGCGAGCGGGCCGCGGCCGCCGATTCCGGTCGCCTTCGGGTCCTGCTGGAGCGTCGTCTCGTCCTTCGAACGATCGAAGAACAGAATGTACCCGAGCCCCGGCTGTCCCTCGCCCTGCGCCCAGGAATTCATGCGGTCGGCGAAGGTGCGCTGTCCGCCGCCCGGCGCCGGAATCGCCCAGACCTCGTTCTTCGCCGTCTCGAGCAGACGCGCGAACACCTTGAACCCCGAACCGCGGAAATGGTCGGAGACGTTCTGCATGACGATCGGGTTGCGCAGATCGGGCTTGTCGGAGCCGTATTTGCGGATCGCCTCGGCGTAGGGGATGCGCGGCCACGGCGACGGCGTCACCGGCTTGGCCCCGGCGAATTCCTCGAACACGCCGCGGATCACCGGCTCCATCGCTCCCAGCACGTCGTCCTGCTCGACAAAGCTCATTTCGATGTCGAGCTGGTAGAACTCGCCCGGGAGGCGGTCGGCGCGCGGATCCTCGTCGCGGAAGCAAGGCGCGACCTGGAAATAGCGGTCGAAACCCGCCATCATCAGGAGTTGCTTATACTGCTGCGGCGCCTGCGGCAGGGCGTAGAACTTGCCGGGGTGGATGCGCGACGGCACCAGGAAGTCGCGCGCGCCCTCGGGGCTCGAGGCGGTCAGGATCGGCGTCTGGAACTCGAAAAAGCCCTGGCCCTTCATCCGGCTGCGCATCGAATCGACGATCCGCCCGCGCAGCATGATGTTGGCGTGCAGCTTCTCGCGCCGGAGATCGAGGAAGCGGTATTTGAGCCGCGTGTCCTCGGGATAGGGCTGGTCGCCAAATACCGGCAGCGGCAGCTCGCCCGCCGCGCCCAGCACCTCGATCTCGCGCACATAGACCTCGACGAGCCCGGTCGCCATTTCGGGGTTTTCGGTGCCCGCGGGGCGCTTGCGCACCGCGCCGTCGATCCGCACGACATATTCCGAGCGCAGCTTCTCGGCGAGGCCGAAGGCCGGCGAATCCGGATCGACCACGCATTGGCTGATCCCGTAATGATCGCGCAGGTCGATGAACAGCAAGCCGCCATGGTCGCGGATGCGATGGCACCAGCCCGACAGGCGGACAGTCTTCCCGTCCTCGGCGAGCCCCAAGGCGCCGCAGGTGTGGGTGCGATAGCGATGCATGGGTAAGCAGACTCGTTGTAATTTCACGCTAGCACGGGCTGACTAGCGGAAAACGGCGTCCGGGGGAAGCCACGGGCGGCTATGGCGCGCGAGGAAAGCACAATGTTGACCATTCATGATTTCGCCAACGCCACGTTCGAGCCTTCGCCGAGCGAGTCGCAGCTCCCGGACGGCGCGACCTGGATCGACGCCAACGCGCCGACGCCGGAAGAGCGCGCGTTCCTGGTCCGCGCGCTCGGGGTCGAGCCCCCGACCTTGGCGAAAATGTCCGAGATCGAGACCTCGAGCCGGTTCTATCGCCTCGGCGCCGCGATCTGCGTCACCATTCCGTTGCCGAAGCGCGACAGCGACGGCGTCGGGACGCAGCATCCGCTGGCGCTCATCCTGACGCCGAAGGTGTTGCTGACGGTGCGTTACGAGAACCTCAAGCCGTGTCAGCCGGAATATCTCGAGGCGATCGGCGTCGATCGCACGCTTTCCAATCCGATCGGCGCCATGCTCGCGCTGCTGGAGGCGGTCGTCGACCATCTCGCCGACGAACTCGAGCTGCTGACGGCGCGCCTCGACGAATGCTCGCGCGACATCTTCGCAGGCGCGACAGCAACGCGCCGGCCCGGCCTCAAAGGCCGGAAATTGCAGAGCGTCATCACCGTGATCGGGCGAAAGCGCGAGTATACCTCGCTGCTGGAAGAAACCTCGTTGACGCTGTCGCGCATGACGCCCTTCCTCGAGGCCGAAGTTGAAACGCAGTTGACGCCCGAAGCGCGGGCGCGGCTCGCCCGCATCGCCAGCGACGTTCAATCCCTGAGCTCCCATGAGAACCGATTGTCCGACAAGATCCAGTTCCTGCTCGACGCCAGCCTCGGCCTGATCAACGTCGAGCAGAACGACATCTTCAAGGTGCTGACCATCGTCTCGGTGATCGGCATCCCACCGACCCTGATCGCCAGCATGTACGGAATGAACTTCAAAACCATTCCGGAATACGACTGGACGTACGGCTACCCCTACGGCCTGACGCTGATCTTTCTGAGCGCGGCGCTGCCGCTGCTGTGGTTCAAGTGGCGCCGGTGGTGGTGAAGGAGCCCGAGCCATGTTCGACCCGGCCCTGATCGACCGCGCCGCCGCGCTGCTGGCGCTGTGCCGCGAGCGCGGCCTCAAACTCGCGACGGCCGAATCGTGCACCGGCGGCCTGGTCGCCGGGCTGCTGACCGAAATTCCCGGCTCGTCGGCCGTCGTCGAGCGCGGCTTCGTCGTCTATTCCAATCTCGCTAAGCAGGAACTACTCGGGGTGCCGGAGGCGACGCTCATGCAATGGGGCGCGGTCAGCGCCGAGACCGCGCGGGCGATGGCCGAGGGCGCCCTCGCCCGCTCTGCCGCCGACCTGGCGGTGGCGATCACCGGGATCGCCGGCCCCGACGGCGGCACGGCCGAAAAGCCGGTCGGGCTCGTCCATTTCTGTTCAGCGCGGCGCGGCGCGCCCGCCCATTGGGTCGAAAGGCGGTTCGGCCCGCTGTCGCGCGGCGCGATCCGGCTCGCCGCCGTCGAGACGGCTCTGGACATGCTTGAAGCGGCGGCGCGTCAGGCCGGCGCGCGACCGTAGATTGCGTCCGCCCGCGCCTCGAAGGCGGAGGAGAACTTGCGAAAGGCGGCGTCGAACATCGCGCCCATCAGCGCGGCGAGCACCCGGCTGCGGAACTCATAGGTAATATAGAATTCGACCGTCGAACCGCCGCCTGAGGCCGCGTCGCGGAAATTCCATATGTTTTCCAGTCGGCTGAACGGCCCGTCGACATATTCGACGACGATCTTCAGCCCCACGCGGTCGAGCGTGACGCGGCTGGTGAAGGTCTCTCGGATCGCCTTGTAGCCGACTTGCATGTCGGCGATCAGCGTCTCGACCCCGCTTTCGCCCTTCTCGCGTCGGCGCACCTTCAGCGCCTGGCACAGCGGGACGAATTCCGGATAGCGTTCGACGTCGGCGACCAGCGCGAACATGTCGGCGGCGGCGTGGCGCACCCGCCGCGCGTTGCGGAAGGCGGGCACGGCGCTAGCTCATCCAATAGGCGAAGGCGTCGACGACGAGAAAGATCGCCGCCGCCAGCACGGTCGTCCAGATCGCCACCCGCGCCAGAGGCGGGGCGATCGGCGCGCCGCGGTCGACCCCTGCCGGCGTTTCGGCCTCGTCGGCCTCGGTGCGCGAGCGGGCGGTGAGCGGCAGCACGACGAACAGCGAAATCCACCAGATGGTGAAGTAAGTTGCGACGGCGAGCGGCGTCGGCATCAGCGACCGCTCGACCGGCGCTGGCGGCGCGCGGTCATGTTACTTCGGGGCGTCCTGCGCCGGCGCGGCGGGAGCGCTCGGCGCGCCGCCGCTCTGGTTCTGCAACTGCTTGAGCTGGTCGAGCAGGCTCGACGGCGACTGCTGCTGCTGCGGCGACGCAGGCGCGTTGGTCGTCGTCGGCGCGGCGTTGATCAGCGACTTCGGCGCGCGGCCCCAACTGGCGATGATCGACATCGCCAAAGCCGTGACAAAAAACAGCGTCGCCAGGATCGCCGTCGCGCGCGACAGCGCGTTGGCCTGGCCGCGGCCGGTCATAAAGCCGCCGCCGCCGCCCGTCCCCAGGACGCCGCCTTCCGAGCGTTGCAGCAGGACGGCGACGACGAGGGCGATCACCACCAGCAGGTGAATGACGATCAGCACGGATTGCATCAAAACGACCCTAGGCGGCCGCTGGAAGCGGCGCGGACAGCGAAAGTTGGCGCGCTCCTAGCACGCCGCCGGCGGCGCGTCCACGCCGCCAGCCGCGCCGCGAACCTCGCCGCTCAGAGGTAGGTGGCGGCGATCGCCAGAAAATCAACCGCCTTGAGGCTCGCCCCGCCGACCAGCGCGCCGTCGACATTGGCAAGGCCCAGCAATTCCTTGGCGTTGGCCGGCTTGACCGAGCCGCCGTAAAGGATGCGAACCTTCGCCCCGGCGGCGCCGTAAATCTCGCCGAGCAGCCTGCGGATCGCCGCATGCACCTCGGCGACGTCGGCCGGGGTCGGCGTCAGGCCGGTGCCGATCGCCCAGATCGGCTCGTAGGCGACGACGACCGTGTCGGGTCCCCCGCTCGCTGGCAGGGAGCCCCTGACCTGCGTGCTGACAACCTCGATCGCCTTGCCCGCCTCGCGCTCAGTGCGGGTCTCGCCGACGCAGACGATCGCGACGAGGCCCGCCTTCAGCCCCGCCTCGGCCTTGGCCTTCACCGCCGCGTCGGTCTCGCCGTGATATTGCCGGCGCTCGGAATGGCCGACAATCACGTATTGGGCGCCGGCGTCCTTGATCATCGACGCGGCGATGTCGCCGGTGTAGGCGCCGCTCTCCTTGGCGTGGCAGTCCTGCCCGCCGAGCGAGACCTTGCCGCCTTTGAGCGTCCACGCCGCCTGCGCAAGCAGGGTCGCCGGCGGGCAGACCGCGAGTTCGGCGGCGCCCGCCTTGCCCGCGTCGACCGCCTCGCGCATCGCCTTGATCTCGGCCAGCGAGGCCGACAGGCCGTTCATCTTCCAGTTGCCCGCTACGAGCGGGCGCACGCCAGGGGTCATGGTTTGCCTTCCAACAAAGTCTCGGTGAAGCTGAGGCGGGGGCGGATTATCACCCCCGTCGGTCCTATGCAAAGCCTGCCGGGGGCGCTAATTAGGCCCCGAAGCCCGCCGGCGCCATATGCCCACGCGCGCGCAATCGCGATTTGAGGAACGTCAAGATCCATGCTCGAGGGAATGCGCCGGATTTCGCAACATTGGATCGGCCGCGCTATTTTGACGCTGCTGTTCGGCCTCCTCATCTTCAGCTTCGTCATATGGGGCATCGGCGACATGTTCCGCGGCTTTGTCTCTGACAAGGTGGCGGAGGTCGGCGGCCAGTCGATCTCTGCGCAGCAGTTCCAGAACTCGCTGCAGTCGACGATGTACCGCATCCAGACCCGCACCCGCCGCAGCCTCACCAGCGCGCAGGCGCGCGAACTCGGCATCGACCGCCAGGTGCTGGCCAACCTCATCGCCGACGCGGCGCTCGACGAGCGCGCCAACCAGCTCGGCCTGGCGATCTCCGAGACCTCGATCGTCGATGCGGTGCGCTCCGACCCCAGCCTGCAGGATGCGACCGGCCATTTCAGCCCTGAGCGCTTCGACCAGGCTTTGCGGGATTCCGGCTTGAGCGAACGCGGCTTTTTCGTCGCCCAGGCCAGGACCTACATGCGCCAGCAGATCGAGTCGCCGCTCATCGACGGCTTCGAGGCGCCCAAGCCGTTGGTCGACATGCTGGCGCGCGTCGAGGCGCAGACCCGTGCGATCGACTATCTCATGCTGCCGTTGAGCGCGGCCGGCGACATCCCCGCCCCCGCCGAGGACGCGCTCAAGAGCTATTTCGAAGAGCGCAAGGCCGAATACCGCGCCCCCGAATACCGCGCGCTCGACATCCTGCTGGTCGATCCGACGACCCTCGCCAACCCCGCTGACGTCAGCGACGACGACGCCAAGGCCGACTACGACAAGCTTCGCGACACGCGCTTCACGACGCCGGAGAGGCGCAAGCTGCAACAGATCGTCTTCCCCGACCAGGCTTCGGCCGACGAGGCGGAAGCGAAGATCAAGGCGGGCGCGAACTTCGACGACATCGTCAAGGCGCGCAATCTCACGCTCGGCGACGTCGATCTCGGCGAAACCACCATGGCGGCGATGTTCGACAAGACCACTGCCGACGCGGCCTTCGCGTTGCCGGACGGCGGCGTCAGCGAAGTGATCAAGGGCCAATTCGGCCCGGCGATCGTGCGGGTCGCGGGCGTCACGCCGGGCGTCGTGAAGAGCTTCGACGAGGTCGAGGACACGTTGAAGAAGGAGATCTCCGCCGACCGCGTCGCCGGCCAGGTGCAGACGATCCACGACAAGATCGAGGACGCTCGGGTTTCGGGCAAGACCCTCGTCGAGGCGGCCAAGTCCGTCGGCATCGAAGCGCGCTCGATTCCTGCGGTCGACGCGCAGGGCCGCGACGACCAGGGCGCTGCGCTCAACCTGCCCGACCAGGCCGAACTGCTCGCCGCCGCCTATGCCTCCGACGTCGGCGTCGACGACGCGCCGCTGCAGACCGCCAATCGCGGCTGGCTGTGGTTCGACGTGAACAAAGTCGATCCGGCGCGCGACCGGACGTTCGCCGAGGTCAAGGACAAGGTCGAGAAGCAATGGCGCGCCGAGGCGGTCGCCAAGGCGCTGGCGACCAAGGCCGACGACATGGCCAAGCAGATCGAAGGCGGCGCAACGGTGCAGAGTCTCGCGGCGAGCGCGGGCGTCGAGGCGAAGTCCGCCGCCGACCTGCATCGCAACGGCGGCGGCGACCTCGCCGCGAGCGTGCTCAACGCCGTCTTCACCGTGCCGGCAGGCGGCGCGGGATCGGCGGCGACGCCGGTCGGCCGCGTCGTGTTCAAGGTCACCGCCGACGCGACCCCGCCGACCAAGTTCGACGACCCCGCAGTCAAGGGACTGGCGGCCCAGCTCACCGAGGGGCTGCAGGTCAGCATCATCGCGCAGTACGTCAGCGCGCTCGAGCGCGAACTCGGCGTCAAGATCCACGACAACGTCCTGCAGTCTGCGACGGGCAGTTGAGGCCGGCGCGATGACGACGATGAGCGCGACCGACTACGACGATTTCGCCCGCCGCTACGGCGCCGGGCGCGCGTGCGTGGTCATGACGACCCTGGTCGCCGATCTCGAGACGCCGGTCTCGGCCTATCTCAAGCTCGCCGTCGGCCGGGCCGGCAATATGTTCCTGCTCGAGTCGGTCGAAGGCGGCGCGCAGCGCGGCCGCTATTCGATGATCGGCCTCGACCCCGACGTCGTCTGGCGTTCGACCGGCGCAGGCGCCCAGATCAATCGCCGCGCGCTCGTCGATCCCGACGCGTTCGTCCGCTGCCCCGGCAAGCCGCTCGACGCATTGCGCGCGCTGCTCGCCGAATCGCACATCGACATGCCGTCCGGACTGCCGCCGATGTCGGCGGGCGTGTTCGGCTATCTCGGCTACGACATGGTGCGCCATATGGAGCGGTTGGCGCCGGCCAAGCCCGATCCGATCGGCGTGCCCGACGCGCTGCTCGTGCGCCCCACGGTGATAATCGTCTTCGACGCGACGCGCGACGAGATGGCGGTAGTGACGCCGGTGCGTCCGGCGCCCGGCGTCGTGGCGCGCGTCGCCTACGAGGGCGCCCAGGCGCGGCTCGACGCGGTGGTGGCGGCGCTGGAAGCGCCGCTCGACCACAAGCCGCCGGAGGTCGACCCGACGCTGGTCGCCGCGCCGGCGACCTCGAACACGACCGAGGCCGAATATCTGGCGATGGTCGCCAAGGCGAAGGACTACATCGCCGCCGGCGACGCGTTCCAGGTCGTGCTGTCGCAGCGGTTCACCAGTCGCTTCGAGCTGCCCGCCTTCTCGCTCTATCGCGCGCTGCGGCGCGTCAATCCGTCGCCCTACCTTTGTTTCCTCGATTTCGGCGGCTTCCAGATCGTCGTCTCGAGCCCGGAGATTCTCGTCCGGGTGCGGAGTGGCAAGGTCTGCATCCGGCCGATCGCCGGCACGCGCCGGCGCGGCCTGACGGAGGGCGAGGACGAGGCGCTCGCGCGCGAGCTCATCGCCGACCCCAAGGAACGCGCCGAGCACCTGATGCTGCTCGACCTCGGCCGCAACGACGTCGGCCGCGTCGCCAAGATCGGCTCGGTCAAAGTCACCGACCGCTTCTTCATCGAGCGCTACAGCCACGTCATGCACATCGTCTCCAATGTCGAAGGCGATCTGCGCGACGATCTCGACGTGGTGGCGGCGCTGGCGGCGGGTTTCCCGGCCGGGACGGTCTCCGGCGCGCCGAAGGTGCGCGCGATGGAGATCATCGACGAGTTGGAGAAGGACAAGCGCGGCATCTACGCCGGCTGCATCGGCTATTTCGGCGCCGGCGGCGAGATGGACACCTGCATCGTGCTGCGCGCCTCGGTGGTCAAGGACGGCAGGATGCATGTCCAGGCCGGCGCCGGCATCGTCTACGACTCCGTGCCGGCGAGCGAACAGACCGAATGCGTCAACAAGGCCCAGGCGCAGTTCCGCGCAGCGGAGGAAGCGGTGCGTTTCGCGACGCGGGCCAAGCGCGGGCAATAGCGCCCGCCTGGTTTGACGCTTCGCGGTTCTCCCCCTTCGCCAAGCGCCGGTCCTGAGGATCAGAGGGGGAGAGCGGCGTGCCACCTTATCTCACCGAAGCCACCGGCTGGATCGCTTGCGTCCTGGAAGTCTACGCCTTCCAGGAAAAGACGATGATCCCGCTGCGCGTGGCCGCCGTGTTCGCCTGCCTGTTCGGCTTCGCCTACGGCTATTTGTCCCACGCCTATCCCAGCATGGCGGTCAGCATCGCGCTTCTGCCGCTCAATTTGTGGCGGCTCAAGGAATTGCGCCGCCTGATCGCCGATTCCGGCGCTTCGGCGATCCGGCAATCCGACTATGAATGGCTGCGACCGTTCATGCACTGCGCGGACTTCCCAGCCGGCCACGTGCTCTTCCGCAAGGGCGAGGTCGGCAGTGAGGCCTTTCTTGTCGGCGCGGGCGACGTTCGCATTCCCGAACATGACGCCATCGTCGGCGCAGGCGGTCTCTTGGGCGAGATCGGCCTGCTGACCGAAGGACACGTCCGCACGGCTTCCGCGATCTGCCGGACGGATGTTCGCGCCTGGAAAATCAGCTTCGCCGAATTGGAGCAGCTGTGCCTTCAGGATCCGCAATTCTGCCTGCACATTGCGCGCATCATCGTCCAGCGGTATCAGGCGAACCTGCAAAAGGGCGCTTCCGAACCGCCCGCCCCGGCGGCGGCGCCGGCCCCAATCTGATCGGCGCGGCGTTGACGCCGCAGGGCGTCCGACCCGCCACAGGGCGCCTTCGATCTGTCATCTGAATCGCTTTTCATGCGCCTGAGGTCTTGATCTATTTCCGCCCTGCGGGGGAATCGTCTTTTCGCCCTCGGCGCTGATCGGCGGCGAGAGACGGAGCACGTGCGCGCGAACAACTCGGGGGAATTTGTGAACATCGGCGTCGACGTCATTCTCGGCTATGCGGCGGGCGGTTTCGGCATCTACGCCTTCCGCGCCAAGACGATGATTCCGCTGCGCGTCGCCGCCACTTGCGGCTGCGCGCTCGGCCTCGCTTACGGCGCCATCCGCGGGGCGCAACCGACCATCATCGTCAACGTCGTCATGCTGGCGCTGAATCTCTGGCGCTTGGCGGAGATGCGCCGTCTCATTGCCGATTCCGGCGCGGCGGCGGGCGCCGACCCGTCGCGGCCGGAAGGCTATGACTGGTTGAAGCCGTTCATGCACCGGGTCGAGCTGCCGGCCGAACACGTGTTGTTTCGCAAGGGCGACGTCGGCGCCGAGGCGTTCCTCATCGGCGACGGCGAAGTCCATATTCCCGAATACGACGCCGTCGTGCGGCCGGGCGACCTGCTCGGCGAGATCGGCCTGCTGGCGACCGACAACAAGCGCAGCGCGACCGCCGTCTGCCGCACGCCGGTGCGCGCCTGGCGCGTCAGCTATTACGAGCTCAAGGAGCTCTGCCTGCAGAACCCGCAATTCTGCCTGCATCTGGCGACCGTGATTGTGCGCCGTTACGAGCACAATCTGCGCCACGCGCACCGCGAGGTCGAGGCGCCGGCCTGAAACAAGGGAGCCCGCATTTGATCGTCCAGGCCTGCATCAACGGCGCGCGCGAACAGGGCTTCCGCCCCGCCCCCCTCACCTGATCGGCGGCGCGTATTGCAGGCCGCCCTGGGTCCACAGCGCGTTGAGGCCGCGGCGGATCTTGATCGGCGAGGCCATGCCGAGGTTGCGCTCGAAGCTTTCGCCGTAGTTCCCCACCGCCTTGATGATGCGATAGGCCCAGTCGTTGGTCAGGCCGAGGCCGGTTCCGAAGTCGCCCTCGACGCCGAGCAGGCGGCGGATCGACGGATTGTCGGACTTCAGCATCTGATCGGCGTTGGCTTGGGTCACCCCGAGTTCTTCGGCGGTGACCATCGCGTAATGGGTCCATTGGACGATCTGGAACCATTGCACGTCGTCCTTGCGCACCGACGGCCCGAGCGGCTCCTTCGAGATGATCTCGGGCAGCACGATGTTGTCGTCGGGGACCGACATCTTCAGCCGTTCGGCATAGAGGCCGGAAGCGTCGGTCGTGTAGGCGTCGCAGCGGCCGGTGTCGTAGGCCTTGGTGGCCTCGTCGTCGGTGGCGAACACCACCGGCTCGAACTTCATGTTGTGGGCGCGGAAGAAGTCGGCGAGATTGAGTTCCGTCGTGGTGCCCTGCTGGACGCAGACCGAAGCGCCGTCGAGCTTCAGCGCCGAGTCGACGCCGAGCTTCTTGCGCACCATGAAGCCCTGACCGTCGTAATAATTCACGCCGGTGAAGAACATGCCGCCGGTCTCGCGCGACAGCGTCCAGGTGGTGTTGCGGATCAGCACGTCGATCTGGCCCGAGGCGAGGATGGTCGGCCGGTCCTTCGCGTTGACCGGCAGGTATTTGACCTTGTCCGGGTCGTTGAAGATCGCGGCGGCGATCGCGCGGCATTCGTCGACGTCGAAGCCTTTGTAGCGGCCCTGATCGTCGGGTTGGCCGAAGCCGGCGAGGCTGGGATTGGCGCCGCAGATCAGCTCGCCGCGGGCCTTGACCTGATCGAGCGTCCCGGCGGACGCCGCGCCGGCGGCCGCGAGCGCGACAGCGGCGGAGAGAAGCGTCACGAACCTGCGCATGCGTAAGCCTCCTGTCAGTCACGGAGCCGCGAGCATCGCGGGCAAGCCGCGCGGAAGTCAATCGCCGCGCTTCGCGCGCGCGGCGAAAGCTGATAGGTTCCGTCCGTCGCGTCTCGCTCTCCAGGCCGCCTCATGCGCGTTCGTCCGCTTCGTCCGGCCCTCGTCCTGTTCGTCGCCGTCTCGCCCGCCTTCGCGTCGCCGGCGACGCCCGACGGCGTGCGACAGCTCGAGGACGCCTACGCCGCTTATTTCACCCGCGCCGTGATCGACAAGGGCGTCGTCACGGTGACGCCCGACGGCGACGACTACGTCGTCGCCTGGGATCTCGAAAAGGGGATCGCGCTGCTCGGCGCCGATCCCGGCATGGCGAAAGCGGCGCGCTTCTCCTATCGGCTGACGCCGACCGCCGACGGCGCCTGGCGGCTGCTTGCGGACGCGTTCCCGACCCTGACGATCGACGCGCCTGCCGACGCCGGGCGGATGACCGGAACCTTCGAATTGCGCGGCTTCGGCCTCCAGGGCGCCTATGACCCCGCCGAGGCCGACTTCCTGCGCGCCACGCTCGGCGTCGACGTCGCTCACGCAAAATTCAAGGTCGCCGGGGCGGATCAGACCGCCGACACCGATTTCGCCGAAACCGGCGTCGCCGCCGAGACCCGCGCCAAGAGCGCGAGCGGCGGCGGCGGCGTCGACGTGGCTTCCGTGCAGCACATCGCCTCGTTGACCGAGACGATCGTCGCAACCCCGACCGGCGGCTCGCCGCAGGCGCTCACCTATTCGATCGGCTCCGGCGTTGGCGAGGCGACGCTCTCCGGCCTGCGCGCGGCCGAGATCGCCGATCTGTGGAAATACGTCGTCGCCCACGCCGACGACACGCTGACCGGCCACGATTTCGGCGACAAGCTGCGCGCCGCGCTGCCGCTGTGGAAGGACGTCAAGGCGGTCGGCAAGCTCACCGACGTCGTCATGAAAGCGCCGTTCGGTCAGGCGAAACTGAGCTCGCTCGGCGAAACGATCGGCTTTTCCGGCTTGACCGCGCCGGCGACCGCCGAATTCGGGATCGACCTCGAGGGCCTGACGATCGACTCGCCGCAGGCCCCCGCCTTCGCCGCCAAGCTGACGCCGGCCTCGTTCAGCTTCGATGTGAAAGCATCCGGCGGCGGCCTCGACAAGGCGGCCGAGATCGCCCTGAACGACCCTTCGTTCGCAGCCAACGGCGATCTCTCGCCCGAGGCCCAGGACGAGATCGACGCGGCGCTGCTCGCCGGCGACCCCAAGCTGATCCTCGCGCCGGGGCGTCTGACAACCCCGGCGCTCGATCTCGCTTACGAAGGCGAGGCCTCTGCGGTCGGCGGCGCGCCGCACGGCCGCTTCACGGTCAGCGCCGATGGTCTCGACAAGGCGCTGGCGTTGCTGCAGGAGGCGGCCGGGACAGACCCGGAAGCCGAGGCGGCGATCCTCAGCCTGACCTACGCCAAGGGTCTGGCGAAAGCCGGACCGGACGGTCGGCTGGTATGGATCGTCGAATTCGATGGAACGGACGTGACGGTCAACGGGTCGCCGCTGCCCACGGGCAAGTGAGGGCGGCGGGGTTGCGTCTACGCGAGACGCCGAAAGCGCGACGACGGGCCGCGCGACGCCGATGGCGCCTTGCGTTGCGCCGCGCTAGAACCCCTGCGCCATGAGAAATCTCGACCCCGAAGCCAAAGCCCGCCTGCGTCGCCGTTCCCGCCTCGTTCATCTCGGTCGCGACGGCGAAGCCTCGCAGGGCTTCGTCAACGTGCCGCCCTATCGCGGCTCGACGGTCGTCTATCCCGACGTGGCGACGTTGAAGAGCCGCGGGCAGCGTTATACCTACGGAACTCACGGCACGCCGACCACCGACGCATTGTGCGAAGCCTGGAGCGATCTCTCCGGCGCGGCGGGAACCGTGCTGGTTCCCTCGGGCCTTGCGGCGATCGTCGTGGCGCTGATGGCCGCGGTGGAAGCCGGCGGGCACCTGCTGGTGACCGACTCCGTCTACCAGCCGACGCGCATCTTCTGCGATGACGCGCTGAAGCGGATGGGCGTCGAGACGACCTACTACGATCCCCGCCTAGGCAAGGAGATCGCCGCGCTGATGCGGCCGAACACCAAGGCGGTGTTCGTCGAATCGCCGGGGTCGCAGTCGCTCGAGGTGCAGGACATCCCAGCCATCGCCGAGGTCGCGCACGCCGGCGGCGCCTGCGTCATCGCCGACAACACCTGGGCGACGCCGCTGTTCTTCTCCCCGCACGCGCACGGCGTCGACATCGCGATCGAGGCCGGCACCAAGTACCTCTCCGGCCATTCCGATCTGCTGCTCGGTCTCGTCACCGCTGCGCCCGACTGGTTCAAGCGCCTGCATCGCGCCGTCGATTCGATGGGGATTCCGCCGGGACCCGAGGACGTCTTTCTCGCGCTGCGAGGCCTGCGAACCCTGGAGCTGAGATTGCGCGAAGCCGAACGCCAGGGGCTGGCGCTCGCGCAATGGCTGGAGGCGCGGCCGGAGGTGCAGCGCGTCTTTCATCCCGCGCTGCCCTCCCATCCCAACCACGCCTTGTGGCGGCGCGACTTCTCCGGTTCGTCCGGCCTGTTCAGCCTCATCCTGAGGCCCGTCTCCGAGCGCGCGGTCGCGGCGCTGCTCGACGGGCTCGAATTGTTCGGCCTGGGTTATTCCTGGGGCGGCTATGAGAGCCTGGTCATTCCGTTCGACTGCTCGGCCTACCGCACGGCGACGCGCTGGGCGCCTGTTGGGCCGGCGCTGCGCTTTTCGGTTGGGCTCGAGGACATCGACGACCTCAAGGACGATCTCGAGCGCGGCTTCGAGCGGCTGCGCGCGGCGTCCTGAAAATCAGGCGCTGACGCGCGCCGCGCGCCGCAGCGCCTGCGGCGGCTGGCCGAAGGCGCGCAGGAAAGCGCGGCGCATCCGTTCGGGATCGCCGAAGCCCGTCTCGAAGGCGATCGAGTCGATCGGCGTGCGGCCGCCTTCGACCTGTTCGCGCGCCGCTTCGACGCGCAGCCGCTCGACCGCGCGCGCCGGCGTCACGCCGGTTTCCTCGGCGAAGCGGCGGGCGAAGTTGCGCGGGCTCATCGCCGCGCGCTCGGCCAGACGCTCGACCGTCAGCGGCTCGCCGAGCCGATCGCGCGCCCAGCCGAGCAGCGGTCCGAAGCGCCCGTCGGGCCGTTCCATTTCCAGCAAGGCCGAGAATTGCGACTGGCCGCCGGGGCGCCGGCGGTAGACGACGAGCTGCTGGGCGACGCGCCGCGCGATCGGCTCGCCCAGATCCTCGGCGATCAGCGCCAACGCGAGGTCGACGCCGGCGGTGATGCCGGCCGAGCTCCAGATCTTGCCATCGCGCACGAAGATGCGGTCGGGTTCGAGCCGCACGTCGGGATAAAGCTGCGCGAACCGCCGGCTGCGGCTCCAATGGGTCGTCGCGCGCCGGCCCGCGAGCAGCCCCGCCTCGGCAAGGAGGAACGCCCCCGAGCAGACGCTGGCGACGCGGCGGCAGTCGCGCGCCGCATCGCGCAGATAAGCGAGGATCGCCTCGTCCTTCAGCGCCTCATAGGCGCCGAGCCCGCCCGCGACGACCAGCGTGTCGAATCTCGGCGCGTCGGAAGAGCCGATCGCCGTCATCGTCGCGCCCGACGAGCTCGCGACCGCGCCGGGGTTCCTGGCGACCACGCTGAGGCGATAGGCGTCGCGGGCGTGCGCGGCGCCGATCTCGAACACGGCGATTGGCCCGGCGGCGTCGAGGATCTGGAACTGGTCGAAAACGAAGAAGCCGATCTGAAGCGTCATCGCCGCCCTGCCCGCTTTGGCGGATTTCGAGGAAACCTTGTCATTTCCGCCAGGAGGCTAACGGCCCATGCTCGCGCCGTCAAACCGAGGGAGCGCCGCGATGGCCGAGCCGGAATTTCTCATCGTCGAATGCATCTATTCGGGCATGACCCAGCTCGATTTCACCGGCCCGCATACGGTCTTCTCGCGCATCCCCGGCGCAAGGACGATCGTCGCGTCGGAACCCGGCGGGCCGATCGAATCCGACGGCGGGCTCGTCTTCGCCGGCACGCGGCGCATGGCGGAGATCGCGCGCTGCGACCTGCTGTTCGTCCCCGGCGGATACGCCGCGACCGAAACCGCCAACGACGAAGTCTTCCTGCGCGAGTTCCGCCGCCTCGCGGCCAGCGCGCGCTACCTGACCTCGGTGTGCTCCGGCTCGCTAGTGCTCGGCGCGGCCGGCCTGCTGAAGGGCAAGCGCGCCGCCTGCCACTGGGCGTGGCGCCATCTGCTGCCGCTGTTCGGCGCGATCCCCGACCCGGCGCGGGTCGTGCGCGACGGCGCCATCATCACTGGCGGCGGCGTCACCGCGGGGATCGACTTCGCCCTGGTCGTCGCGGCGGAGATCGGCGGCGACGCGCTGGCGCAGTCGCTTCAGCTGGCGATCGAATACGCGCCCGCGCCGCCGTTCGACGCCGGCCGGCCGGAAACCGCGCCCCCCGGCGTGCTCGCCGCCGTGCAGGCGCGAATGGCGCCCCAGCTCGCCGAACGCACAGCGGCGGCCGAGCGGGCCGCGGCGCGTCTCGAACGGGCATGATTTCGCATAGGATACGCAATGGCGGCGGCGGTCCATGTCGAGGGTCACGACCTGACGATCGCCGATCTACGCCGACAGCAGAACCTTCCCGACGTTCTTGCGGTCTTGAATGAAATGATGAGCCGCAGCGGCTTCTTCGAACTTGAAGTCTCGCGCGATCTTGGGCTTTATCACGCCCTGCCCCCACAAGCCCATCAGCTGATCCATCCAAAGCCGCATCCGCTCGACTTCACCCCACATGTGACCCAGATTGACGCCGAACACCGCCTTGTTGGCGTTCATCAGCGAGAGCGGATTGAATTGGAGCCAGGGCGTCTGGACCAGTGCGAGCGCCATGCCCAGATATCCCCCGGTCTTGTTGGACGCTGCTGACGAGAGGCCGAACATGCCCAGGCGGCCGGTCGGCGCGAGGAGGCGATAGCCCTTCTTCAGGGAGTCTCCGCCGACCGCATCAAGGATCAGCTCGACGCCTCGCCCGCCAGTGATCTGACGCGTGCGCCGCTCGAAGTCCTCGGTCCGATAGTCGATCAGTTCGTCGGCTCCCAGCCCGCGCAACTCACCGTGCTTTGCAGCCGATGCAGTTCCGATGACTTTCGCCCCGATGTGCTTGGCGATCTGGGTTGCGGCGATGCCGACGCCGCCCCCGGCGGAATGTATGAGGACTGTTTCGCCCGCCTTCAGAGCGCCCATCGCGACGACGAGCTCCCATGCGGTCAGGTAGTTCACCGGGATCGACGCGCCTTCCTGAGCGGACATGTTGGGCGGCCGCGCGAAGACCTGGGCTTGCGGCGCGCAAACCACGTCGGCGTAGCCGCCGAACCGGGTCAACGCGAATACGTCGCGACCGATCCAGCTTGCGTCGACGCCATCGCCGATCTCGTCAATTTGCCCCGCGACTTCATAGCCCGGCACGACCGGGATCCGAGGAAGGTCCGGATACAACCCAAGGCGACCCATAATATCGGCGAAATTGATCCCACTGGCTTGTACGCGAATCCGCATCTCGCCGGCGCCCGGTCGAGGATCCGGGGCTTCCTTGACGACGAGAACTTCGGGCGGGCCGGCCTTGGAGATCCATATCTGGCGCATGGCGAGACACCGGAATGCGGACACGTTGGCAATGACCGACCAAGCTATATCTCTCAATTGATCGCCAAGACAATCGCAAGCGAAGACGGGTCAATCGAGGCTCGATGTCAGATGAGTTTCGTTGCATGGCCGGGCGCCGGGCAGTCGTGCTAGGCAGGAGGCGCGCGGCGACCGCCGCGCGCTCCCCGTCCCAGCGACCGCCCGGGCCCATGCGCGATTTCCTCATCGACACCGACACCGCCTCCGACGACGCCGTCGCGATCCTGATGGCGCTATCGGCGCCGGACGTTCGCGTGTTGGGGTTGACGACCGTCGCCGGCAACGTCGGCGTCGAGCAGGCGACGCGCAACGCGCTGCTGACCGCCGAGTTCGCCGGCGTCGAGGTTCCGGTGTACGTCGGCGCCGCGGCGCCGCTGCTGCGGGTTCACGGGGACGCGCACTGGTTTCATGGCCGCGACGGCCTCGGTGATCGCGGCTACGCGCCGCCGCGCCGCGCGCCTGAACGCGAGCATGCGGTCGACGCGATCCTGCGTCTTGCCGATCGCGCGCCGGGCCTGACGCTGGTGACGCTCGGACCGCTGACCAACGTCGCGCTGGCGCTGGCGCGCGACCCGGGCCTCGCCAAGAAAATCGGCCGTTGCGTCGTCATGGGCGGCGCGCCGTGCTGCGAAGGCAACGTCACGCCGGCGGCCGAATACAACATCTGGGTCGACCCGGAAGCGGCGCGCATCGTGTTCCGCTCCGGCCTGCCGATCGAGATGGTCGGCTGGCACGTCTCACGCGGCGCCTCGGTGCTCAGCGAAGCGGAAATCGCCGATATCGTGGCGCTCGGCACGGCCAAGGCGCGCTTCGCCATCGATTGCAACGCGCGCGCAAAGCAGGCCTATCACGTGCAGACCGGCGAGACCGGCCTGTCGCTCGCCGACCCGACGGCGATGGCGGTCGCACTCGATCGCACCGTCGGCCTTTCGTGGAGCCGCCATGTCGTCGAGATCGAATGCGCCAGCGAACTCACGCGTGGCATGACGGTGGTCGACCGCCTCAATGTCGCCGCCGACGACAACAATCGTCAGACTTGGCGCGCGGCGCTGGCGGGCGGCGCCAAGGCCGACGTCTGCTGGACGTTCGACGGCGCCTGCTTCAAGGCGATGCTGAAACGCGCGCTGTCGACATAGACCGTTCCTTTCGCGGCGTGGTGGAAGCGGCAGACGTTCGGGAGATTTCCGGAGGCGCCATGCGGTCGCACGATCTCAACCGGGCCCTCAACTTGTCGGGCGTTTGGCGCGGCCAGTTCGACTACCCGAGGAAGCTTCCTCCGGTCGCGTTCTCCGCGACCCTCGAGGAAAATGATTCGCGGCTGGTCGGCGCAACGGAGGAGATCGCCTCCTTCGGAGATGAGCGCGGCGTGACGATCACCGCCATCATTCAGGGCCGTCGGTCCGGCGCGTCCGTGACCTGGCTGAAGCTTTACGACCAAGCGCCGCACTTTCACGCCGTGCAATACGCCGGCGTCGTCAGCGACGATGGCGACGAGATCAGCGGCCGTTGGACTGTGCCGGGAAGCTGGTCGGGCACGTTCCTGATGATCCGCGAGGGCGGTCGCGCCGTCGCGCGCGTTCGCGAAGCGACCGAAACGGTCTGACTTCCCGGCGCGCAGAGTCGTGCGCCTTGCGGCGCGCGGCTCGCCACTCCATGTTGGCGCGCCCGCGCGCCCTGGAGACCGCGATGTCGCACAACGGAAACCTTCTCGCCGGCTCGACCTCGCCCTATCTGCTGCAGCACGCCGGCAACCCGGTCCACTGGCGGCCTTGGGGACCGGAGGCGCACGCCGAGGCGAAGCGGCGCGACCGGCCGCTCCTGCTCTCGGTCGGCTACGCCGCCTGCCACTGGTGCCACGTGATGGCGCACGAGTCGTTCGAGGACCCGGCGATCGCGGCGCTGATGAACGACTTGTTCGTCAACGTGAAGGTCGACCGCGAGGAGCGTCCCGACGTCGACGCCATCTACATGGCGGCGCTGCATGCGATGGGCGAGCAAGGCGGCTGGCCGATGACGATGTTCCTCACGCCGGACGGCGCGCCGTTCTTCGGCGGCGCCTATTGGCCGCCGACGCCGCGCTGGGGCCGGCCGTCATTCACGCAAGTGCTCCACGCGGTCGATGCAGCGTGGCGCGACAAGCGCGCGGACATCGGCGAGCAGGGCGAGAACCTCGTCGCCCATCTCGTCGCTGCGGCCGCGCCGGACGCCGGCCCCGATCTGAAGCCCGAGGATCTGTCGCGTGCGACCGGCGCGCTGACGCGCATCCTCGATCCGATCTACGGCGGCCTCCGCGGCGCGCCGAAATTCCCCAACGCGCCGATCTTCCGTTTCCTGTGGAGCGAATCGTACCGCGCGCGCATGCCGGCGTTGCGCGGGGCCGTGCGCGGCCTGCTCGACGCCGTGTGCGCCGGCGGCATTTACGACCATCTCGGCGGCGGCTTCGCGCGCTATTCGGTCGATGGCGAGTGGCGCGTGCCGCATTTCGAGAAAATGCTCTACGACAATGCGCAGATCCTCGAGCTGCTCGCGCTGGCGTCCGCCGCGACGCCGACGCCGCTCTACGCCGAGCGCGCCCGCGAGACCTTCGCCTGGTTGATGCGCGAGATGCGCGCCGGCGACGCCTTCTCTTCTTCGCTCGACGCCGACAGCGAAGGCGAGGAAGGGCGCTTCTACGTCTGGAGCGCCGACGAGGTCGAGGCCGTTCTCGGCCCCGACGCCGCCGAATTCGCCGCCGCCTACGACGTGCGCCCCGACGGCAATTGGGAAGGCCGCAACGTGTTGCGCCGCGTTGCCCCGCGCGGCGACGCGACGACCGAAGCGCGGCTCGCCGCGAGCCGCGCACGACTGCTCGCCGAACGCGAAAAGCGCGCGCGACCTGGCCGCGACGACAAGATCCTCGCCGACTGGAACGGGCTGACGATCGCTGCGCTGGCGCGCGCCGCGGCCGTGTTCGACGCGCCCGACTTTCTCGCGGCGGCCGAGGCGGCGTTCGCCTTCGTCGCCGCCAATCTGCGCGATGCGAGCGGCGGTCTGCTGCACGCCTGGCGCGACGGGCGCGCCGGCGCGGCCGGCCTCATCGACGACTACGCCGCGATGGCGCGCGCGGCGCTGAGCCTGTTCGAGGCGACGGGAACGCCCGCCTATCTCGAGCGCGCGGAAGCTTGGGCGGACGCGGCGCTGACGCGGTTCGGCGACGGCGAGGGCGGCTTCTTCATGGCCGCTGACGGCGGCGATCGGCTGATCGTGCGCCCGCGGCCGCCGCACGACGGCGCGGTTCCCTCGGGCGCTTCGCTGATTGTCGAGGTCTTCGCCCGCCTCCATCATCTCACCCTCGCCGGGCGCTGGCGCGACGCCGCCCTCGGCGCCGCGCGTCGCCATGGCGGCGGCGAATCGGCCCAAGCCCAGACCCCGCTGCTGCTCGCCGCCATCGACCTCCTCGAACGCGGCGGCGTCGTCGCGGTGGAGGGGCCGCTCGATGACAAGCGCGCGATCGCGCTCGCGCGCCTCGCGCTCGGCGCGCCCGACCCGACCGCGCTGACGCTGCGCCTCGATCCAGCGCTGTGGCCGGCCGGCGCGCCAGGCGGCCGCCCGCGCCTGCCGGCGCAGCCGGCGGCGATGCTGTGCCGCGGCCAAGTCTGCAGCCTGCCGGTCGGCGACGTCGAAGGTCTTCGGGCCCTGCTCGCGGAGCGTTGAAAACAGCGGGCGTCACAACCGCGTGACCTTGCCCGTGCGCGCGTTGCCGCTGCGCGCGATGCGCCTTATCTGCGACACATTGGCGCAGTTCTTGATAGCGGGAACCCATGGCCAACGCTTCGCGGATCGCCGCCGTCGACTTCGCCCGAGGACTGGTCCTCGTGGCGATGACGATCGACCATCTGCCCGGCAACGTCCTGGAACACTTCACGCCGCGCAATTTTTCGCTTTCCGACAGCGCAGAGGCGTTCGTCTTTCTCTCCGGACTGTCGATCGGGCTCGTCTACTACCGCCGCGCGGTCGCCGCGGGCCTCGCGCCGGTGGCCCGTTCCTGCTTCAGGCGGGCGGGCCGGCTCTACGGGGTGCACCTGCTGATGACGGCGGGCGCGCTGGCGATCTTCGCCGCGGCCTACTGGTTCGGCGGCGCCAATGACGCGATGATCGCTCCGCACGGCCGCGCGGTCGTCTTCCATGAGCCGTTGCGCGGCGCGCTCGGCGTTGCGCTGCTCAGCCACCAGCTCGGCTATTTCAATATCTTGCCGCTCTACGTGGTGCTGATGGCGCTTGCGCCGGCGATCTTGGCGCTGGCGCGATTCAGCCCAACCTTTGCGCTCGGCGTGGCGCTCTGCGCCTACGGCGCAGTCAAATGGCTCGGAATCGATCTGCCGAATTGGCCGGAGCCCGGCGGATGGTTCTTCAATCCGCTCGCCTGGCAGCTTGTCTTCACCCTCGGCGTGCTGGCCGGGGTCCGCTGGGGCGAGGCGCCGCCCGTCCGCTCGCCGGTCATCCAGATGGTCTGCATCGGCCTGATCGCGGCGGGCGCCGCGATCGCAACCGAGGGCCTCGGACTGCTGCCGGGCCTGCGCGATTCCGCCTTTGCGCTGCTCGACGTCGGCAAGCAGAACCTCGGCGCGGCGCGCCTCGCCAATTTCCTCGCGTTCGCCTATCTGCTGGCGACGACGCCGTGGCTCGGGGCGCTGGCGCGCACCCCCGCAGGCGAGGCCGTGCAGAGCCTCGGCCGCAAGAGCCTGCCGGTTTTCGCCGTCAGCTCGCTGCTGTGTGCGCTCGGCCAGGCCGGCGCAGAGATGTTCGCCGGCGCCGTAGACGACCGGATGGCGCGCGGGCTCGAATTCAGTTACACGCTCGCCTCAATCGGCGTTTTATTCTTTCTGGCGAGCTGGTTGGAATGTGGAAGTTCGCTTCTCGGCGCGCCCCAGACTGCTGCGCGCTGGTTCTCGCAGCGGTTGTCGCGATTGGCCTTGACCCGCTGACGGCGCGCGCCGGCGGGCCTGAGACCTGCCCGGCGACCGCAGCGACCGCCTTTTCCGAGAACGGCGCCGAGGCGCGCCTCAATGAACCCGCCAACGGCCGACCGCTGCGCATCCTGGCGATCGGCTCGTCCTCGACCCAGGGCGTCGGCGCGTCGAGCCCCGACGCCGCCTACCCCGCCCAGCTCGAGGCGCGGCTGGAGAATGACTGGCGCATCGAGGCGGACGTAATCAACGCCGGCGTCAGCGGCGAAACCAGCGACACGACCCTCAAGCGTCTGCTTGCCCTTCTCGCCAAGGATCCGCCCGACCTGGTCGTTTGGCAGGTCGGCACCAACGACGCCGTCGTCGGCGTCGACCTCGACGCTTTTCGCGCCAACCTTGCCGCCGGCGTCGCCGCGGCGCAGGCCCGGCGGGTGCCGATCGTGCTCGTCGACCCACAATTCTACTTCGGCATCAAGAATCTCGCGCGCTTCCAGGCGTATGTCTCGATCATCGCCGACGTCGGCGCCGCCAAGCGCGTTCCGGTCTTTTCCCGCTTCGCGATGATGAAAGCCTGGGCGGCCAAATCGGCCGCGACCCTCAAAGCGGCGCTCGCTCCCGACGGCTTCCACATGGACGACGAAGGCTACGCCTGCTTCGCCCGCGCGCTCGCCGGCGATCTCGCGCGCGAAGAGGACTGGGCCGCCGAGCCGGCCGAGAAGCTCTGATCGCCGGCCCAGCCAAGCCGCCCGACCGGATTCCCGCCGCCGCCGCTTCGCTTGACGGAGCCCGCTGCGCAATGGAATAGACGGACCGAGCGGAGCCCGAGCGCCGATGCGCGTCACCCTGATCGACAACTACGACAGCTTCACCTTCAACCTCGTCCACTACATCGGCGAGCTCGGCGCCGAAGTGTCGGTGTGGCGCAACGACGCCATCAGCGTCGACGACGCGCTCGCCGCCCGTCCGGACGCGATCGTGCTGTCGCCGGGGCCGTGCACGCCCAACGAAGCCGGGATCTGCCTCGACCTCATTNNACCCCGCTGCACGGCAAGGTCTCGCGCATCTCGCACAACGCGCGCGGCCTGTTTCGCGGCCTCAACGGCCCGTTCAAGGCGACGCGCTACCATTCGCTGATCGTCGAGCGCGACGGCGCGCCCGAAGCGCTCGAAGTCAGCGCCGAAAGCGACGACGGCCTGATCATGGCCGTCGCCCATCGCGCGCTGCCGGTCTACGGCGTGCAATTCCATCCCGAGAGCATCGAGAGCGAACACGGCCATGCGCTGCTGCGCAACTTCCTCGATCTCGCGCGCGCCTTCGGCCAGGGCGACAAGTACTGAGAGGAGCGCCACGCGGGCATGGAATCGTTCAAACCTCTGATCGCCAAGGTCGCCGCCGGTTCGCATCTCACCCGCAGCGAAGCGGCGGACGCTTTCGACGCCATATTTTCCGGAGAGGTGACGCCGTCCCAGCTCGGCGGCTTCCTGATGGCGCTGCGGGTGCGCGGCGAAAGCGTCGAGGAGATCACCGGCGCGGTGACGGCGATGCGCGCCAAGATGCTGCCGGTGGCCGCGCCGGCCGGCGCGATCGACGTCGTCGGCACCGGCGGCGACGGCTCGGGCTCCTACAACGTCTCGACCCTCGCGGCGCTGATTGTCGCCGCCTGCGGGACGCCGGTCGCCAAGCACGGCAATCGCGCCGCCTCGTCCAAGTCGGGCACGGCCGACACGCTCGCCGCGCTCGGCGTCAAGATCGGCGTCCCGCCAGAGGCGGTCGAGCGCTGCGTGCGCGAGTCCGGAATCGGTTTCATGCTGGCTTCCACCCACCACGCGGCGATGCGCCACGTCGGCCCGACCCGCGCCGAGCTCGGCACGCGAACAATCTTCAACCTGCTCGGGCCGCTCGCCAATCCCGCCAGCGTCAAGCGGCAACTGATCGGCGTCTTCTCCGCCGCCTGGCTCACCCCGATGGCGGAAGTGCTGCGCAATCTCGGCTCGGAACGGGTGTGGATCACGCATGGCGCCGATGGGCTCGACGAAATGTCGACCACCGGCCCGACCAAGGTCGTCGAGCTGAAGGACGGCGCGATCCGCGCTTTCGAAGTCACGCCGGAGGAGGTTGGCCTCAAGCGCGTCGAGCTCGCCCAGCTCAAGGGCGGCGACCCCGCGCACAACGCCGAGGCGCTGCTGGCGGTGCTCGGCGGCGTCCGCAACCCCTACGCCGAGATCGCCATGCTGAACGCCGCCGGCGCGCTGGTCGTCGCCGGCAAGGCGCGAGGGCTCGCCGAAGGAGTCGCCATGGCCGGCGACGCGCTCGCCTCGGGCGCGGCGGGGCGGACCCTCGAGCGGCTTGTTGCCGTCTCCAATGCGTGATCAAGTTCCCGCATGACCGACATCCTGCAGAAGATCGAGGCCTACAAGCGTCGCGAGATCGCCGAGGCGAAGGTGCGGGTTCCGCGCGGCGCGCTCGAGCGCGAGATCCGCGACCAGTCGCCTCCGCGCGGCTTCATCAAGGCGCTCGAGCGCTCGATCGAGGCGGGACGTTTCGGACTGATCGCCGAGATCAAGAAAGCAAGCCCCTCGAAAGGTTTGATCCGCGAGGACTTCCAACCGGCCAAGCTCGCTCGCGGCTATCAGGCGGGCGGGGCGACCTGCCTGTCGGTGCTGACCGACGCGCCCTCGTTCAAGGGCGACCCGCAGCATCTGATGCAGGCGCGCGCGGCCTCGCCGCTGCCGATCCTGCGCAAGGATTTTCTCTACGATCCTTACCAGGTGCTGGAGGCTCGCGCCTGGGGCGCGGACTGCATTCTCGTGATCATGGCGGCGGTCGACGACGAGACGGCGCGAACCCTCAACAAGACCGCGCACGACTTGGCGCTGGACGTGCTGGTCGAAGTGCACGACGCGCGCGAGCTCGAGCGCGCGCTGGCGCTCGAGGCGCGGCTGATCGGCGTCAACAATCGCGATCTGAAGACCTTCGAGACGTCGATGGAGGTCTGCGAACGGCTGAAGCCGCTCATCCCCGCCGAAAAAATCGTCGTCGCCGAGAGCGGCATCTCGCACCATGCCGATTGCCGCCGTCTGGCTGCAATCGGCATCGAGGCGTTCCTGGTCGGCGAGGCGCTGATGCGGGAGCGGGACGTCGAAGTCTCGACCCGCGCGCTGCTGACCGGCGTCAGGGCGTGACGGCCAACGACGCTTCCGGCGAAAAATAAACTTTGCGTCCCCGGGGTTTCTTGCCCAATCGGCAGACCGTGATAGGATTCTACTGCGTCAATGTGAGCGAAAGCGCGGACGCAGGACGCCGGCGTTCGGCGCGACCCGCGCATTCGCATGGGCCTCGGCCGGTCCGACCCGACCCGACGGCTTCGCAAACGCTCGAGGAGGCGTCCAATGTTCACGCGCGCTCTATGCATAGCGACGTTGGCGATCGCGCTGGGGACCGCATTCGCGGCGACCGGCGCGTCGGCGCAGAACCCTTCGCCTGCCAACCGGCTGGCGCTGGTCGTGGGCGAGGCGGCCTATAGCGGCGACGCCCTGCCGACCGCCGCCGCCGACGCGGCGCTGGTCGCCCAGTCGCTCGCCGGCGCAGGCTTCGACGTCACCGAGTTGCACGATCTCGGCGCCGCCGACCTCGCCAGCCAGTATCAGGCGTTCGTCGCCAAGGTCGCCGCCGCCCCGGCCGGCGCGGCGGTGACGGTCTATTTGGCGGGGCTCGGCGTCGCCGTCAGCTGCGACGATTATCTGCTACCGGTCGACGCCCGGATCGCGACCGAGGCCGACGCGCCGCGCGTCGCGCTCAGCATGACGCGGGTGATGAACGACCTCGCCCAGACCCCGTCGCAACTCAGGCTGGTCATGCTCGACGGGGCGCGGCCGATACCCGGCTCGGTCAGCGCCGTCGCCTTCCCGCGCGGCCTGATCCCCCTCCATCCGCCGGGCGCGACGACCTTCGGGCTCTCGGCCGAGATCCACGATTTCGAGGCGCCGCCGAAACCCGGCGACGCCAATGACGCCTACGCGCCGGCGTTCGCCTCCGCCGCGCAACTGCCGCTCACCGACCTCGAAAGCGTCATGCGCGAAACGCGCGTCATCGCCCATCAGGCCACGGCCGGCGCGCAGACGCCGTGGCAGGAGACCAACCCCTCCGCCCCGCCCTTCACCTTCCCGCTCGCCGCCGACCCTGCCCAGGTCGAGGCGGCGGTCGCGGCGCTGCCGAACTCGACCACGTCGATCGCCGAACTCGACCCGGAGAGCGCCTACTGGGCCGCGGTGTGGCGCAATGCCATCCCCGACTATCAGGCCTATCTCGCCGCTTTCGGCGCGACGGCGACGCCGGAGCGAAAGGCGATCGTCGAAAACCTCCTGAGCCTTTTGCAGCAGCCCAATCCACAATGCGAGGCGAGCGCGGCGCCGCCTCCGCCGCCGCCGATCGTCACCGGCCCGGCTTGCCCCGACGGATTCTACGCCCAGGGCGGCTACGTCGATGCCTATTGCGCTCCGCTCGTCCCGCCGCCGGCGCTGGTCTGCCCGGCCGGATTCGTCTCGGTCGTCACTGACGACGGCTTGGCCTGCGGGCCGTTCGCGCCGCCGCCGGTTCTCATCTGCCCGCCGCGCTTCCATCCGGTCGGCGGGCGTTTCTGCGCGCCGAACGTTCCGCCGCCCTTCTGCCCGCCGGGCTTCCGTCCGACGTGGCGCGACGGCGCGCTGGTCTGCGTGCGCCTAGGGCCGCCGCCGCCGATCTGCCCGTTCGGCACGCATCCGACATGGAACGGCGCCGGATATGTTTGCGGCGGCAACCCGCCTCCGCCCCCGCCTTGCTCGAACGGTCGGCCGAATTGGCTCAACGGTCAGTGGGGATGCCTGCCGCCGCCGCCGCCGTCTTGCCCGCCCGGGCTGACGCCGCTGTGGAGCAACGGCAAGTCGAACTGCGGCGCGCCGCGTCCGCCGATCGGTCCCTCCCCCTGCCCGCCCGGCTTCATTCCGCCGCGCATCGCCGGTCAGGCCTGCATCCCGGCGCCAAAGCCGATGCCGACGCTGGCGCCGCCGATCGTCAGGCCAACTTTGTCGCCCGGGCCGAGGCCGATCCTGCCGACGTTGGCGCCGAGGCCTTCGCCGACCCTGACTCTGCCGCACACGCCGCTGCCGGGACTGGAACCGAGGCCGACGCCCTCGCCGACCCTGACGCTGCCGCAAACGCTGCCGCCGCGGCCGAAGGCGACGCCGTTGCTGAAGCTGACGCCCAACCCGGCGCCGACGGTCACGGCGCCGAAGGTCATCCCAAGGCCGCAGTTTACGCCGACGCCGCGGGTCGGTCCGCAGCCGAAGTTCACGCCGGCGGCGCCGCGGACCTTCCGCGCGGAGCCGCCCAAGCCCAGGCCCGAGCCCAATGGCCGGGCGCATTGCGGCGGCCCCGGCCAGCCGCGCTGTCCGTGAAAGCTTGAGCGGAGAGCCTCAGGGCTCTCCGCCCCTCCATGGCGGCGTCTTTCGGCGGCGGGCTCGACGGCCCGCGGTGTCCCGTCGAATGGCGCCCGCCTGAAGGCGTCAGCGTTCGCGTGTCCTCGTCCGCGGCGCCCCGGCGCCGCTCAAGTCGAACCCGGGAGAACCGTCCGATGAAAAATCTTCTCGCCGCCGCCGCCTTCGCTTTCGTCGCGTCGCTCTCGATCCCCGCATTCGCGGCCGATCCCGGCTTCTGCGCGAATTACGCGCGGACGGCGGTCCATGAGGTCGACGTCAACATGTCGATCCCCGGCTGCTTCAAGGGCTTCAACGCGCGCTGGAACCGCAACTACGGCGGCCACTACGGCTGGTGCCTCGGCGTCCCCTACGAAGCCGCGAACGCGGAGCGCGAATATCGCCGCACCCGGCTCGCCGAGTGCCGCGCCCGCGCTGGCATGTAGGCGCCAGCCGAGGTCGCGCGTCGTAAATTGTCTGGTTTGGTGGTCGACGCTGGAAACCGACCGTCGCCGCCGCGGTCACGGCGTCGAAGGCGAGCTGCCGTCGGCCGGGCCGAAGTTCAGCGGCGGCGCGCCGTTGAACGGCCGAAACATGCCGGGCAACTGGACGAAGCCGGCGATGAAGCCATGCGGCTTCGCGGCGGCGGCGACTTCCGGCATCTTCTCGTCCTTGCCGCGCGCGCCCAGATAGGCCACGGCGACCTGGCGGTCGTCGTCGCTCGCCGCCGCCCAATCCTTGGCGTAGAGGTCGCGGACCCATTCGTCCTTGGGCCCCTGCGCCGCCGTCTTGGCGAGTGTCAGCCACATCAGGCCGCGCGCCCGCTGCTTCGGCACGCCCTCGCCGACAAACAACAGGTGGCCGAGCAGCGCCTGGGCCGGATGATGGCCCTTGTCGGCGGCGAGCGCGAGCCATTGCGCGGCGCGCATGTTGTTGCGCTCGAGGCCGGCCGCGCCGTCCATATACATGCGGGCGAGGTTGTACTGCGCGTCCGAGTCGCCGAAATTGGTTGCTGCGAACTGGAACATCTCCAGCGCGCGCTCCGGATCGGCCTTGATTTCGCTGTTCGGAATGCCGTTGAGGCAATACACGCCGACCGCAACAAAGGCATTGGAAATCGCAGCGATGTCGGGCCGGTCGGGATCGTCCTCGTTGTAACTTTCGACCAACCGCTCGAAATAGGCGTAAGCCTTGACGTCGTCGCGCGACACGCCCTCGCCGCGCGCGTACATGCGGCCGAGCTTCCACTGGGCGAGGGGCTGGCCGCCGTCGGCAGCGTAGGTCAGCGCCTGGACCGAGGATTGGGCGTCGCCCGCCATCAGGTCCTGCACGCCGGCCTGGAACGCTTGCTCGACGCTGCTGAAGGTCTGAACCGGGATCTTCGCGGGGCCGTTCGCCTTGCCGCCGTCGAGCGCCAACGCCGCTGCGCCCGGCCAGCCCAAGGCGCCGAACGCCACCATGAGAATCGTGAGGGAGCGCCGACAATCAGCGCTGCATAGGGTCCGGGCGGCTTTCATCTGGGACACCGACCACACGCGCATCCTGTTCCAACCTCGCCCGCCCGCACGGCGCGCCCCCGGGAAAATCCGCCGCGGGGGGAAGTGGCTTCCGCTTGTTCAGCAGGCTGCAAATAGCTCGGGGTTTATGGCGCAATCGCGGCGCGGCAGGGTTGGAATCCCGGCGGAAACACTTTGCCGAGAGCGTGTTGCGCAATTGCAACGATTCCCCGCCCGAGGAGCCGGCGAGGTTGATCCGCCGGGTCAGAGCCGCTCCAGGCGCTCCAGCGCCGCCGCCATCTTGGCGATGCGGGCCAGCGCCGCCTCGCGCCGCTCGTGATGCTCCGCCACCACCTCTTCGGGCGCGCGCTCCACGAAATCGGGGTTGGCGAGCTTGGCGTCGACCTTGGCGACCTCGCCCTGCTCCTTGGCGATCTCCTTGCGGAGCCGCGCCCGCTCGGCGGCGACGTCGAGGATGCCGGCGACCGGGATCGCCGCCAGCGCGCCGCGCACGACGATCTGCAGCGAACCGGCCGGCGGGGCGTCGGCGAAGCCGATCTCGCCGACCCGCGCCAGGCGGCGGATGGTCTCGTCCCAGCGGCGCGCCACCGCGGCGAGCTCCGGCGGCGGCGCGACCAGCGTCAGCGCCGGTTGGGCGGCGGCCGGCACGCCCATTTCGGAGCGCACCGAGCGGATCTCGGAGACGAGGTCGACGACCCAGCCGATCTCCGCCTCGGCGACCGCATCGGCCGGGAAGTCGGCGCTCGGCCACGGCCCCAGGGCCAGCACGCCGTCGCGCGCGGGACCCACCTCGCCTTTGATCGCCCACAGCTCTTCGGTGACGAAGGGCATGAACGGATGCAGCAGCGCAAAGACCGTGTCGAGGACGTGGGCGATCGTCGCCTGAGTCTCCGCCTTGGCGGGCGAAGCCTCGGCGTTCTGCAGCACCGGCTTGGCGAGCTCCAGGCACCAGTCGCAGAACACGCTCCAGACGAAGCGGTAGGCCGCGTTGGCGGCGTCGTTGAAGCGGTAGGACTCGATCGCCGCGCTGGTTTCGGCGACCGCCCTGGCCGCCTCCCCGAGGATCCAGCGGTTGAGCGGCTCGCGCGCCGCCATGGGGTCGTAGCCGGCGACGCGCGCGCAGCCGTTGATCTCGGCGAAGCGCGAAGCATTCCACAGCTTGGTTGCAAAGTTGCGGTAGCCTTCGACCCGGCTCTCCGACAGCTTGATGTCGCGCCCTTGCGCCGCCATAGCCGACAGCGTGAAGCGCAGCGCGTCGGCCCCATAGCGATCGATGAGGTGGAGCGGGTCGATGACGTTGCCCTTCGACTTCGACATCTTGGCGCCCTTCTCGTCGCGGACGAGCGCGTGGATGTAGACGTCGCGGAACGGGACCTCGCCGCGGAAGTGCAGGCCCATCATCATCATCCGCGCGACCCAGAAGAAGATGATGTCGAAACCGGTGACGAGCGCGCTGGTCGGGTAGAAGCGCTCGAGCTCGGGCGTCTCGTCAGGCCAGCCGAGCGTCGAAAACGGCCACAGCGCCGAGGAGAACCAGGTGTCGAGCACGTCGGGATCGCGCGGGAAGGTCTCGCGCAACCGCGCCACGTCGTTGGCCAACGCCTCCGCCTCGGACGCGCCGAACGCGCCGCGCTCGACCCCGTCGGCGAGCGCCGCGGCGAAGGCCGCGTCTTCGCTTTCCTCGACGTAGACCGCGCCCCACGTCGCGTACCACGCGGGGATCTGGTGGCCCCACCAGAGCTGGCGCGACACGCACCACGGCTGAATGTTCTCCAGCCAGTCGTAATAGGTCTTCTCCCAGTTCTTCGGCACGAACTGGGTCTTGCCTTCGCGCACCGCGGCCAGCGCGGGCTCAGCCAGCGTCTTGGCGTCGACGTACCACTGGTCGGTCAGCCACGGCTCGATGACGGCGTTGGAGCGGTCGCCGTGCGGAACGGCATGGGCGTGCGGCTCGATCTTCGCCAGCCGTCCCTCCATCGCCATCAGGCCGACGATGCGCTTGCGCGCCTCGAAACGATCGACGCCGTCGACCGCGGCGAGCAGGCGAGCGAGCTCGTGATCGGCGGCGTCGAGACCGTCGAAGAAATCGAGATTGCCCTTCAGCCAGACCCGCGCTTCGGCGTCCAACACGTTGATGGCGCGGGCGCCCTCCGCCTCGTGGCGCTTGCCCACCTCGAAGTCGTTGAAGTCGTGGGCGGGCGTGATCTTGACCGCGCCGGTGCCCTTTTCAGGGTCGGAATAGACGTCCGCGACGATGCGCATCAGCCGCCCGACCAGCGGCAGGCGCACCCTGGCGCCGACCAGACGCTTGAACCGCTCGTCGTCGGGATGGACGGCGACCGCGCTGTCGCCGAGCATGGTCTCGGGACGCGTCGTGGCGACGGTGACGACCTCGCCGGTTTCCTGGCCGCGCGCGTCGACCACCGGATAGTCGAAATAATAGAGGTGGCCGTTGGGATTGCGGGCGAGGGCCTTGGCCAGCGCCGCCTCGTCGAGCGGCGCGCCGTCGTCGCGGCTCCACTTGAACGAGCCCTTGCAATCGACCTGGACGACCTCGAGGTCGGAGATCGCGGTCTGGAACTTCGGGTCCCAGTTGACCAGCCGCTTGGCCTTGTAGATCAAGCCGTCGCGATGGAGCTGGACGAACACCCGCGCCACCGCCTTCGACAGGCCTTCATCGAGAGTGAAACGCTCGCGGCTCCAGTCGCACGAGGCGCCGAGGCGCTTGAGCTGGCCGACGATCGCGCCGCCCGACTCGGCCTTCCATTCCCACACCCGCGCGAGGAACGCCTCGCGGCCGAGCGTGCGGCGGTCAGCCTCCCGCCGCTCGGCGAGCTGGCGCTCGACCACCATCTGCGTGGCGAT
>PLRT01000213.1:0-5257 GCA_003164915.1 Hyphomicrobiales bacterium
CATCGCCGACATGCGCGCCGACGTGGTCGACGATCTCATCACCCGTTACATCCCCCCCGACGCCTATCCGGAAGCATGGGACGTGGCCGGCCTCAAGGACGATATCGCCGCCAAGCTCAACCTCGACACGCCGGTCGACGCGTGGGCGAAGGAAGAAGGCATCGGCGGCGAGGAAATGGCCGAGCGCCTGCTCAAGGCGGCCGACGAAGCCTATGCCCAGCGCGTCGAGCGCAACACGCCCGAGGCGATGCGCTACGTCGAGAAGCAGGTGGTCCTGCAGTCGCTCGATCACCTGTGGCGCGATCACCTCGTCACCCTCGACCATCTGCGCCAGGTCATCGGCTGGCGCGGCATGGCGCAGCGCGACCCGCTCAACGAATACAAGTCCGAAGCGTTCGAGCTGTTCCAGAAGCTGATCGTGCAATGGCACGAGGCGGTCACGGCGCAGATGATGCGGATCGAAGTTCGGTTTCAGGCCCCGACGCCTGAGCCGCCGCCGCCGATGCAGTTCCAGCACGCCGACGCGAACGGCGAGGGTCCGGCGGCGCTCGGCGGGCTCGGCGAACCGCTCGACGACAACCCGTTCGCCGGCGTCGCGGTCGCAGCCGCTCCGGCGGCGGCGCTCGCGGCCGTCGTCGAGCGCGACCCCAACGACCCGGCGACCTGGGGCAAGGTCGGCCGCAACGAACCCTGCCCCTGCGGATCGGGCAAGAAGTTCAAGCACTGCCACGGACAATTGGTCTGACGTCGATTGGACCTTCGACGAGCCGCGCCGCGGCGCTCGCCGCGTTGACGACGGCGCTCGAAGGCGTCGCCGACGCGCCGCGCGAAGCCGCGCTGATCCTGCGCGCCGCCGCCGGCCTCGAGGCGAAAGATCTGATCGTCGACCCTGACGCGCCGCTCGGCCCCGCCGCTGGGCTCGCCGAGCGCCATGCCGCGCGCCGCGCCGCCGGCGAGCCGCTGTCGCGCATTCTCGGCCGTCGCGAATTCTGGGGTCTGAGCTTCGCGCTTTCTCCCGACGCGCTCGACCCGCGGCCGGAAACCGAGACGATCGTCGAGGCGGCGCTCGCAGCGATGTCGGCGCGACGCGCCGAGTCGCTGCGCTTCGTCGACTTCGGCGTCGGCTCGGGCGCGCTGATCGCCGCGCTGCTGAGCGAATTTCCCGCCGCGCTCGGCGTCGGCGTCGATCTCAGCCCCGGCGCGGCGGCGCAGGCGCGCGCCAATCTCGCCGCGCTGGGCTTCGCCGATCGCGCCGAGATTCGCGTCGGCGACTGGGGCGACGGCCTCGAGGGCGCCTTCGACCTGATCGTCGCCAATCCGCCCTATGTCGCCAGCGGCGACATCGCCGGCCTGGCGCGCGAGGTCAGGGAGCACGACCCGCGGCTTGCGCTCGACGGGGGACCCGACGGCTACGACGCCTATCGCGCGCTGATCCCCCATGTCGCGCGGCTGCTCGCGCCGCGCGGGCGGTTCTTCGTCGAGGTCGGCGCCGGCCAGGCCGAGGCGGTGACGGCGATCGCCGCCGCGGCAGGCCTCAGCGATCTCGCGACGCGGCGCGATCTCGCCGGGATCGAGCGCGTCGTGTCGGGCGGGCGCGCGCTTTAGACGCGCGACGCTCGAGCCGCGCGATGCTTGCCTCGCCGCTGCGCGCGCTGCACATTCGCCGCCGTCAAACGATTCGAGCGAAACGCATGATGTCGACAGTTGAATCCGCCCAGGACCAGCCGCACGGCGAACTGACCGTTCGCCTCGTCGCCATGCCGTCCGACACCAACGCCAACGGCGACATCTTCGGCGGCTGGGTGTTGAGCCAGATGGACCTCGCCTGCGGCATCGCCGCCTCCGAGCGCGCCCAGGGGCGGGTGGCGACGATCGCGGTCGAGGCGATGACTTTCATCCGCCCGGTCAAGGTCGGCGATGTGCTGTGCGTCTACACTAGCCTCGATCGGGTCGGCCGCACCTCGATGAAGATCCATGTCGAGGCCTGGGCGCGTCGCTTCCACACCCACGAGCGCGAGAAGGTCACCGACGCCCACTTCACCTTCGTCGCCATCGACGAGAACGGCCGCTCGCGAGCGTTGCCGCCGGAACGTTAGCGCGCATTGCGATTGATCGGAATCACCCTCGGCGTCATGGCCGGGCTTGACCCGGCCATCCAAGCGGCGCCGCTCGGTGAAAAAGACCGCTGCGGAAGCGCGCTCCTCGATCCTCCGACCGCCATTGCCTGGATGGCCGGGTCAAGCCCGGCCATGATGGCGGTTCGGCCTGAATGCTGAATGTCCCAGCTCAGGCAAGCGTCGGCGGTCGCTCGGCCATCCTTCGACTCGCCTGCTCACGCAGGCGGCTCAGGATGAGGGGCGAGGCGAGGCGCGCCGCTCAGGGCGAAGAATGGGCGAAAATGTCGATCGCGGCGAAGCCGGCGAGGTCGAGCCGCGCGCGCTCGGGCAGATAGGCGAAGGCGGCGCGCGCGAGGGGGTCGCGCCCCTCGCGCGCCAGCATGGCGTCGAGCTTCTCGCGCAAGGCGTGGAGATGCAGCACGTCGGAAGCGGCGTAGGCGAGCTGCGCCTCGGTGAGCGTCGCGGCGCCCCAATCGGACGATTGCTGCTGCTTGGAGACCTCGACGCCGAGCAATTCGCGCGTCAGGTCCTTGAGGCCGTGGCGGTCGGTGTAGGTGCGCGCGATCTTCGAGGCGATCTTGGTGCAATAGACCGGCGACGCCATCACGCCGAAGGCGTGGCACAGCATCGCGATGTCGAAGCGGCCGAAATGGAACAGCTTGAGCACCTTCGGATCGGCCAACAGCTTTTCGAGATGGGGCGCGCGCTTCTGCCCGGGTGCGACCTGGACGAGGTCGGCCGAGCCGTCGCCGCGCGACAGTTGCACGAGGCACAGCCGATCGCGTCCGACTTCGAGGCCAAGGGTTTCGGTGTCGATGGCGACGATCGGACCGAGATTGTGGTCGGCCGGCAGGTCGCCGGCGTGGAGGCGGATCGTCATCAATGACCTCGAGACCTGGCTAACTCTTTGATTATCGTTCATTTTTTGCCAATCAACCGCGCCGACATGATTATCAGCCGCCCTTAGGGGCGTCAAGCAAACCGCGGCGAAGCCAGATTCCGGCGCACCACGCGTAGCCGCGATCCTCCCAGAAGCCGCCGCGACCGCGACCGAACGCCGCGAAGCTGTTGATCGCTTTGCTGCGCTTCGCGCGTCGTGTCTACGGGCTGGCGCTCGACCCTCTGCCTCGGCCGCACGCCGTTTGTCGCATCGGCGAGCGTCTTTTGCGGCGGGACGAAGCGCGCGGATGTTTCGCCCGGCCCCGCCCGGCCGAGGATTCTTTTCGCCGGCGCTGAAACCTTGGCGAAGGCGGCCCGTATCTCCTCACGTCCCGTCTGAAGGGACGACCAACGAAGGCCTTCGGGCCCAAGGACACGGAGACCATCATGCATTCGAGGTTTTCTCTTCGCGCGATCGCGCTCGCGGCCGGCTTCGCCATCGCCGCGCCGCTCGCCGCCGTTCCGGTCTACGCCGCGATGACGGTGATGGTCGGCGGCGCCCCGATGGTTCCGACCAAGAACATCGTCGAGAACGCGGTCAACTCGAAGGACCACACGACGCTGGTCGCCGCGGTCAAGGCCGCCGGCCTGGTCGACACGCTCGAGGGCCCCGGCCCGTTCACCGTCTTTGCGCCGACCAATGAGGCGTTCGCGGCGCTGCCCAAGGGCACGGTCGACTCGTTGCTCAAGCCGGAAAACAAGGACAAGCTGACGGCGATCCTCACCTATCACGTCGTGCCGGGGCGCCTGACCGCCGCCGACATCGCCGGCAAGATCGACGAGATGGGCGGCAAGCTGACGCTCAAGACCGTGCAGGGCGAAGACCTCACCTTCGCGCGCATGGGCAAGTCGGGGCTGACGGTGACCGACGCCAAGGGCGACGTCGCCCGCATCACCATCGCCGACGTGCTGCAGTCGAACGGCGTCATCCATGTCGTCAACAAGGTGCTGATCCCGGGCTGAGTCGGAAGCGCGGGCTCATGAACGAGCGGCGGGCGGGCGTCCCTCGGGGCGCCCGTTTTGCTTCCAGGTTCGGCGCGCCCTAGACTTGCGCGATGTCCAGCGCAGAAGCAGCGCCTGCCGCGACGGAGGCGAAGGCCGCGAGCGACGATCTCGCCCGACTGCTCGCCCGCGTCGCGGCGCGCGACACGGCGGCGTTCGCCGCGCTCTATCGCGCGACCCATGCGGTTCTCTACGGCGCCGTGGCGCGCATCCTGACGCGCGGCGACGCCAGCGGCGAAGCGCTNNATCGCCCGCAATCGCGCGCTCGATGAAGTCCGACGCGTCCGGCCCGTCTCGCTCGAGGAGATGCCGGAAGGGTTCGAGCCCGCCGCCGACACGGTCGACCCGCTGGCGGCGCGCGACCGCTCGGAGCGGCTCGCGGCGCTCATCGCCTGCCTCGGCAATCTCGAGGCCGACAAGCGCGAGGCGGTGCTGCTCGCCTATTACCGCGGCTTCAGCCGCGATGCGCTGGCCAAGCGTTTCGCCGCGCCGACCGCGACGATCAAGACCTGGCTGCGCCGCAGCCTGATGCAATTGCGGGACTGTCTCGAGTCATGACCCTCTCGCCCGACGACGATTTTGCCGCCGCCGAATACGCGCTCGGCACGCTCGAAGCGGGCGAGCGCGCGGCGCTGGTGGCGCGCCGGCTGCGCGAGCCGGACCTCGACGCGGCGATCCGCGCCTGGGAAGCGCGGCTGTCGCCGCTCGCCGAAGCGACGCCGCCGCTCGCGCCGCCCACCGACTTCCTGCCGGCGATCGAGGCGCGCATCCACGCCGTCGCGCCGGCCTCCGACGCCGTCGCGACGCTGAGAAGGCGGCTCACGCGCTGGCGCGCGGCGGCGATCGGCGCGACGGGAATCGCGGCGGCGCTGGCGATCGGAATCGTCGGGCGCGAAGCGACGCGCCCCGCCGCGCCGGGGGAATTCGTCGCGGTGCTGCAGAAGAGCCCCGACTCGCCGGCTTTCGTCGCCACCGTCAATCTCGCCAGGGGCGAACTGACGGTGCGGCCGGTCGCCGCCCGGCCGCAAGCCGGCAAGTCCTATGAATTGTGGATCATCGATCCCAAGCTCGGCGCGCCGCGCTCGCTCGGCGTGCTCGACGCCTCGGCGGTGACGCGCAATCCGCGCCTCTCCGGCTACGACCGCTCGGTGGTCGAGGACGCGACCTATGCGGTGACGATCGAGCCCGAAGGCGGCTCG
>PLRT01000213.1:5301-12210 GCA_003164915.1 Hyphomicrobiales bacterium
AGCGCGGCGCTCGCCGACGCGCTGGTGATCGTCAACGAATGGGGCGAGATCGGCCTCGACCATCTGCTCTATGAGGCGGTCGAGGGCGAGGTGATCTCGCTCAACTCCGGCTGCTTGTGCTGCTCGCTGCGCGGCGATCTGGTCGACCGGCTCAACGATCTCATCGACCGGCGCGACGCGGGGACGATCGCGCCGTTCGCGCGCGTCGTGCTGGAGACGACCGGCCTCGCCGATCCGGCGCCGATCCTGCTCGCGCTCGCCGCCGATCCGCGGCTGGCGGCGCGTTTCCGCGTCGCCGGGGTGACGACGCTGGTCGACACGGTCAACGGCGAGGCGACGCTCGCCGCCCACGTCGAAGCGCAGCGCCAGGCGGCGCTGGCCGACCGCATCGGCCTCGCCAAGAGCGACCTCCTGCCCGCCGGCGAGCGCCCCGCCCGGCTCGCCGGACTGTGCGCGGGCCTGCGCGCGCTCAACCCGGTCGCCCCGCTGTTCGACGTCGCGGCCGGCGAACTCGACGCCGAGACCTTCCTCGCCGAACCGCTCGCCCTGCGCCCGCTCGCCGACACGCCCCCGATCGCCCATTCCGCTTCGGTCAGGAGCCATGTCTTCGAAACCGAGACCCTGATCCAGCCGCCGGCGCTCGGGCGCTTCCTCGACCTGCTCAGCGAACTGCTCGGGCCGCGCCTGTTGCGGGTGAAGGGCCTCATCGGCCTCGCCGACAATCCCAATCGGCCGCTGCTGATCCACGGCGCGCAGCATGTCTTCCACGCCCCGCGCGTCCTGCCCGCGTGGCCTGACGGCGAACGGCTGAGCCGGCTGGTCGTCATCGCCGACGGCGTCGCGCCGGCGAAGATCGAGGCCCTGTGGGCGGCTCTGACCGGCGCGCCGCAGCTCGACGCGCCCGATCTCGACGCGCTCAGCGACAATCCGCTGGCGCCGCGGCGCGCCGGGCTGCTGGGATAGCGCCGCGCCGCCCCAAAACAGGCCGGCGCCAAGGGCCGCCTTCGCATTGAAGAGTTTGGCGGGTCTTCGCCAAGCGCTGAAATCCGCGCGGCAAGCGACGGCTGGGCGGGAAGTGGTCGCCTCTTCCGAGGCGGACGCGACNNGCCGCAAGGAAGTGGCGCGAGCGGGGGCCGCGATGAAGCAGACTTTGATCCTCTCGACGGCATTGTCAGCCATTCTGGCGCAAGGCGCCTTCGCCGCCGATCTGCCGACCAAGAAGGGTCCGCCGCCCGCTCCCGCCGTCGCCGCCCCGTTCTCGTGGACCGGCTTCTATCTCGGCGGCAACCTCGGCTACGTCTTCGATCCCGACCGCGTTTACGACCTCAGCGGACAATATGGCCATCTATTCAATGGGGGCAGCGACACGCTCAATCCGTCCGGGATCGTCGGCGGCCTGCAGGCGGGCTACAACTATCAGATCCAGAATTTCGTGCTCGGCGTCGAAGGCGACCTCGACTGGACGGGCGCCACGCAGAGCCGGTCCGGGGTTCTCGGCGGGGGCGAAACACTCGGGCAGCCGGTTCACTCGACGAGCCTGCCGTTCTTCGCCGATCTGCGCGCCCGCCTCGGCTACGCCTTCGATCGCCTGCTGCCCTATGTGACCGGCGGCGTCGTGGTCGCGGACATCAACAACCATCTCAGCGACACGGGCCCGGAATATGAGGTGGACACGCCGTTCTCGCTCGGCCGCAGCAGCGCGGTCGGCTGGGTGATCGGCGCGGGGCTGGAATACGCCATCGACGCCCATTGGTCGGTCAAGGCCGAATACCTCTTCATGCAGTTTCCCGACGTGACGAGGAATTACGAGAGCTACGCCTTCAAGTTCACCGATTCGGCGCAGCTCGCGCGCCTCGGCGTCAACTATCGCTTCTGAGCGTCGGCGAGCCGGCGGCGCGCGAATGGCCGGCTCCTTCGCCGAATTCATCCTGTTTCATGCGCGGTCCGAGCCCGCGAAACCGGCGATCATTCTGGTCGACCGGGTGACGACCTACGGCATGCTCGCGCAGGGCATGCTGCGGGTCGAAGATCGGTTGCGCGCCCTCGCCCTGCCGGCCGGCGAACTCGTCTGCGTCACGCTGGCAAGCCCGATCCGGCACTTGATTGTCGCAGCGGCGCTGTTCCGCCTCGGACTGCCGGTCGTCTCCGCGGCGCGCGCCAGCGATGTCGCCGGGCTCGGCCTGCCGATCCGCGCCTTCCTGCATGACGCTGGCGAGCCGATTGTCCCCGGGCTGCGCCAGGTGCTGGTGAACGAGGCGTGGTTCGCCGGCGGAGACCGGACGATCCCGGCGTCCCGTCCAGACGGCTCGACCGATCCGGATGCGATTTGCCGGATTGAGATCTCCTCCGGGACGACTGGCCGCCCGAAGGCGATCTCGCTCACCAATCGCGCATTCGAGCAGCGCCAGACCGTCTGTTACACGACGATCAACGCCGGCGCCTGGAACCGCCTCCTGAGCCTGCCGGGATTGAACGGCGCTTGGGGATTCGTTCTCGGCGCCCACGCGCTGCGGGCCGGCCGAACGCTGGTCGTCGCCGAATCCCCGCGCGACGCCCTGGACATGATCTCGCTCTATGGCGTCGACGCGCTGGCGGCGTCGATCCAGCAGTTGCGCGACATGGTCGGCCGACACCTGCGTTCGCCGGTTCCCTGCCATTCGCTGCGCGTGACGTTCGCCTCGGGGGGCCTGTTGTCGCCGGGTCTGGCGCAGCAAGTGCAAGCGCGATTGTGCAGCCACATCGTCGTCCAGTACGCCTCGAGCGAGATGGGAGCGACGGCCGCCGGTCCCTTCGACGACCTCGCCGACGGCGCCATCGGCGCAATCCTCCCCGGCGTCGAAGTCGAAGTCGTTGGCGATGAGGGAGCGATTCTCGCCGCCGGGGCCGAAGGGACGTTGCGGATTCGCACCCCGTGGGCCGGCGAGCCTTACCCGCCTGGGACCGCGGCCGGACATGCGGGCTTCCGCGACGGGTGGTTCTACCCGGGGGACCGCGGCCTCATCACCCCGGCCGGGCGGCTCGCGGTCAGCGGCCGCGACTCGGAAGTGATCAATTCCGGCGGCGTGAAGAAGGCGCCCGAATTCGTCGAGGAGGTTGTGCTCCGGCACGAGAGCGTCGCCGATGCGGCGGCCTTCGGCGTCGTCGGAGCGAGCGGCGTCGCGGAGATCGCCGTCGCCGTCGCGCCGCGCGCGCCGATCGACGAGCGCACGCTCATCGACTGGTGTCGCCGACGCGGGCTCGAAGTGGCGCGCGTCTTCGTCGTCGATCAGATTCCCAGGACGCCGATGGGCAAGATCCGCCGCGACGAACTCAAGGCCAAGCTGCTCGCATGACAAATGCTCGTCAGCGACGAAGGCCGTAAGCCGATGCCGGTCTCGCTCGACGCCGCCCCGCCGGACAAACAGCCAAGTTTCGACCAGGCGATCGACGGGGGCGCCATCGGGCCGCTCCAACTGCGCGTCTTTGTCTTGTGCGCGATGGCGCTATTCGCTGAAGGCTTTGACGCGCAGGCCACGGCTTACGTTGCGCCGGCCGTCGCGCGCGAGTGGCGCCTCGCGCCTGGAGCGCTCGGCCCGACTTTCGCCGCCAGCGCCGTTGGCCTGTCGCTCGGCGCGGCGCTCGTGGCGCCGCTCGCCGATCGATGGGGACGCCGCCCGATCCTGTTGTGGTCGACCTTCGCCTTCGGCCTGTTGACGCTCGCGACTGCCTTCGTCAGCGATCTGACGGGATTGCTGGCGCTGCGCCTGTTGGCCGGTTTGGGTTTCGGCGGCGCGATGGCGAACGCAATCGGGCTGGCCGCCGAGTACAGTCCGGCGAGGCGCCGCAACGCGATCGTGGCCGTCGTGGTCTGCGGCTTCGGCCTTGGCGCGGCTTCGGCGGGCGGGCTCGCGGTGTGGCTGATCGGCGCCGAGGGCTGGCGTTCGGTATTCGCCGTCGGCGGCGTCGCCACGTTGACGCTCGGCTTGGCGCTGGCGGCCCGACTGCCCGAATCCTTGCGGTTTCTGGCGTTGACCGGCAACCACGCCGAAGTGGCTCGTCTGGCGCCAGAGTTCCGCTTGACGACGTCGACGTCGCCGGCGGCTGAGCCGGCGCCGCTTTCCTTCGCGCCGCTGTTCGAAGACGGCCGAGCGGCCGCGACTCTGCTCGTTTGGGGTCTGTTTTTCGCCAGCCTGCTTGACCTTTACCTGCTCAACGCCTGGCTTCCCACGACGATCAACATTGCGGGCCGTCCTGAGCGTTTCGCCATCCTCGCCGCGACGTTGATGCAGGGAGGCGGCGTCGCCGGCGCGGTTGCGCTCGGGCCGCTGATGGACCGCTTCGGCCCGTTCGCCATTCTGCCGCCGGCGAACCTGCTGGCGGCCGTTTGCATGGTCGGCCTTGGAGCAGGGGAGTCTTCAGTTCCGCTGACGCTGGTGAGCGCGTTCGGCGTTGGCGTCGGTCTCATCGGCGGCCAGAATTGCAATCACGCGATGCTGTCGGACCTCTATCCGACACGGATGCGGGCGCGCGGCATCGGGGTGGCGCATGCGTTCGGCCGGCTCGGCTCCATCGCCGGCCCGTTGCTCGGAGGCGCAGCGCTGAGTTCGCATCTCGACATCCGCGTGCTGATTTCCTGTTGCGCAGCGCCGATGGTGGTCGCGGCGGCGTGTTCGGCCGGGCTCGGCCTGGCGACACGCGGTCCGGGCCGAGCGCAACCGAATCAGCGCTAGACCGTCAAGTCCGGTGATCGGCAACCTCCACTTCGGGTCGACAGGAGCTATACGCCTTTCGCCGATGAAGGTCTGCTTGTCCCTCCGCTCGCTCAGAAACCGGCCCTTCCGTTCACGGCCAGCTGCGGTCGTATGGCGCGGCTGGCGGAAGGTTTCGTGTCGGACGGAACTCCGCCTTCGGAGCTGTGCGCGTTCCGGCGCCGTGTCTCAGATTTAAACCTTTGGCGCGAGAGCAAAGCATTGCAATCTGGGATTGACGCGCCGCCGCGCCGGCGCTTGTCAATTCGATCTGGTTCAACCATGAACTGAGGAAAAGGGAAGAACGACAGAGGGAGAGAACGTCGGCATGCTGGCGCGACTGAAGAGCGAGATCGCCTACGTCGGAGGCATCCTGCGCGCGTTGAAGCGCACCCGGCCGATCGCCGAGAACCGCGGCCTGACGCTCGGCGACTATCTCGAACGTTGGGCCACGACCTTCGGCGACAAACCCGCGCTGCTCAGCGAGACGGAGACATTCACCTACCGCGGGCTCGACGCGCGCGCCAGCCGCTACGCGCGCTGGGCGCGCGCGCTGGGGCTCGGCAAGGGCGACGCGATCTGCCTGATGATGGCCAACCGCCCCGAATACGTTGCGATCTGGCTCGGCATGGCGCGCGCCGGCGTCGCGACCGCGCTGATCAACACCAATCTCGCCGGCCCGTCGCTCGCCCATTCGATCGCCATCGTCGGCGCCAAGGCGGCGATCGTCGACGCGCATCATCTTGCGCCCTTCGCCACCGGCCTCGCCAAGCTCCCCTCGCCCGTGCCGGTGTTCGCCCACGGCGAAAGCGCGGGCGGCGAGAGCCGCGTCGATCTCCAGGTCGAGGGCTTCTCCGGCGAGCCGCTCCGGCCCGACGAGCGCCCGGCGCTGACGATCGACGACCCGGCGCTGTTCATCTACACGTCCGGCACCACCGGCCTGCCGAAGGCGGCGCGCATCACCCACTCGCGCGCCCTGCGCATCATGTATGGGTTCGCCGCCGCCGCCGATGCGCGCGCCGACGACCGCATCTACAATTGCCTGCCGATGTATCACAGCAACGGCGGGGTGATCGCGGTCGGAATCGCGCTGACCGCCGGCGGCTCGTGCTACATTCGCGAGCGATTCTCGGCGAGCGAATTCTGGAGCGACACGATCCGGCGCGACTGCACGATGTTCATCTATGTCGGCGAATTGTGCCGATACCTCAACAATGCGCCGCCCGGCGACCAGGATCGCGGCCATCGCCTGCGCATGGCGGTCGGCAACGGTCTCAGGCCGGACATTTTCGCCCCGTTCCGGTCGCGCTTCGCCATCCCGCAGATCCTGGAGTTCTACGCCGCCACCGAAGGCAACGTCGCGCTGTTCAACTTCGATTCGCACCCCGGCGCAGTCGGTCGGCTGCCGTTTTGGGCGGCGAGGCGCTTCCCGATCCGCACCGTCGCTTTCGACGTCGACGCTGGTGTCGAGAAGCGCGACGCCGCGGGCCATTGCCTCGAATGCGGCGTCGACGAACCCGGCGAGTTGCTCGGCGAGATCAGCGACGACCCCGGCAAGCCGGCCGCCAAGTTCGACGGCTACTGCGACCCCACGGCGACGCGGGCGAAGATTCTGCGCGATGTGTTCAAGCCCGGCGACGCGTGGTTTCGCACCGGCGATCTCTTGAAGCGCGATGCGCGCGGCTATTATTATTTTGTCGACCGCATCGGCGACACGTTTCGCTGGAAAGGCGAGAACGTGTCGACGACCGAGGTCGCCGAGACGATCTCCGCCTACCCCGGCGTGCTCGAGGCGACCGTCTACGGCGTCGCCCTGCCCGGTCACGACGGCCGCGCCGGCATGGCGGCGGTAGTGGTCGACAACGTCGCCGAATTCGATCTCGCCGGACTGCGCGTCGAACTCGCCGAGCGCCTGCCCGCCTATGCGCGGCCGCTGTTCCTGCGTTTCCGGCCGAAGCTCGACCTCACCGGCACCTTCAAGCCGCGCAAGGTCGAGCTCGTTGCGCAGGGCTTCGATCCCGAACGCTGCGGCGATCCCGTTTATTTCGACGACCGTCGCGCCGGGGGCTATGTGCGGGTCGACGCCGACTTCGTCGATGCGGCCGGGGCGGGAGCGATCCCGTTATGAGCGGCGCGGCGGATCGCCCCGAGGCCCTGGTCGAGGCCGTCGATGGCCGCGACC
>PLRT01000213.1:12258-12501 GCA_003164915.1 Hyphomicrobiales bacterium
CGCTGATCGGCCTCGCCGCGATCGCCGCGCCGCGCCTGCCCTTCGGCCTCGCCAGCCTGTGGCGCAGCGAACAGGCGGCGCTGCCCGCCATTCTGCTCGACCGCGGCGCCGCCACGCAAGCGCTGGGCGCGATCGTCGCCGCGCTCGACGCCGGTCGGCCGCGCCCGGTCGGACTGCGCCTGCCCTTCGCCATCGCCGACGGATCGGTCGCCGCCGCCGCCGCCGCGCTCGCCGCGCGCGACG
>PLRT01000175.1 GCA_003164915.1 Hyphomicrobiales bacterium
CGTCGTCGGCGAAGGACGGCGCGGGAGTCGCGGCGAAGCCGATCAGCGCGGCGACCGCCAGCGCAGGCAGCATGCCTTTGAGGAACCGAGTCAGATTCATCGTTGAATTCTCCGATTCGAAGGGAACGATTGGCTCAGAGGGCGTCTTTGTCCTTTTCGCCCGTGCGAATGCGGACGGCCGACTCGATGTTGGTGATGAAGATTTTGCCGTCGCCGATCTGCCCGGTGCGGGCCGCCGCGACGATCGCGTCGACCACCTTTTCGACGAGTTCGGAGTTGACCGCGACCTCGATCTTCAGNNCCCTTCTGTCGGCCGTAGCCTTTCACTTCGGTCACAGTCAGGCCGTGTACGCCGATGGCGGTGAGCGCGTCGCGCACCTCCTCGAGTTTGAACGGCTTGATGATGGCCATTACGATTTTCATGAGCCTCGCCCCGTTTTTTAGGGGGCGGCGCGGATCGAAGATGAGCCGCGCCTCCCTCGTGCAATGGTCGACCGGACGCGCTGGCGCGCGCGGTGCAAAAGGGCTCTTACAAGGGCCGTGCCACTCGCCGCTGGTGGAATTAAGCCAATGGTAACGGCGCGGATTCGCGCTTTGGGGCGCCCTGCTGCGCGATCGGCGGGCGGCGTGTCGCGACGAAGCCGAAGAATTAGGCGCCTAAAAAACAGTCAATCGGAGCGCGTGCGACGGATCGGCCGGATCAGGCCTTCCTGGGCGACGCTCGCGACGAGGGCGCCGTCGCGGCGGAAGAGGGCGCCGCGGGTGAGTGCGCGGGCGCCCCCGGCGCTCGGGCTGTCCTGGGCGTAGAGCAGCCAGTCGTCGGCGCGGCAGGGGCGGTGCAGCCAAAGCGCGTGGTCGAGGCTGGCGACCTGATGGCGGCCGTCGAAGATGGCGTACCCGTGGGCGACCAGCGCGGTGTCGAGCAGCGTCATATCCGACAGATAAGCCAGTGCAGCGGTGTGAATAGCCGGATCGTCGGGCAGCGGTCCGCCGATGCGGATCCACACCGACTGCTTGGCGGCGCGCGTCTCGCCGGGGCGCAGCGGCGCGTAGCGGCGCAGGTCCATTGGGCGGAACTCGATCGGCCGCACCCGGTCGAACAACGCCTGCAGGCTCTTGCGCGCCGGCTCGGCGATCAGCGCGAGGGCCGCCTCGGGGTCGACGAGCTCTTCCGGCGGCGGCGCGTCCGGCGCCTCCGCCTGGTGCTCGAGGCCGTCCTCGGCGACCTGGAAGGAGGCGGCGAGCACGAAGATCGGTTCGCCGCGCTGGTTGGCCGTCACCCTCCGAGTCGAGAAGCTGCGTCCGTCGCGCACCCGCTCGACCTCGAACAGGATCGGCTCGGCGGGATCGCCGGCGAGCAGAAAGTAGGCGTGAAGAGAGTGCGGCGCGCGATCGGCGACGGTCCGCGACGCGGCGACCAGCGCCTGGGCCACGACCTGCCCGCCATAGACCCGCGCCCAGCCCATGTCGGGGGTGCGGCCGAGGTAGCGATCGACGCCGACAGGCTCGAGGTCGAGCAATGCGACGAGATCGGCGGATGTGAGCGGCATGGCGGCTCCTGGCGCAAGCGGTCTTTTGCTGGTCCGCCGCCGCCCTCGTCAACCCCCCGCCAAGGCGCCACCGGAGCGTCGGCGGGCTCGTGGTTGCCCTTGAGTTTATGCGACCTGCGTAACCCTCCCGTAATCCCTCGCTGTCACTATGCCAGCTCCATTGTGGGCCCTGACGCCGAGCCATGCGATCGCTTCGTCGCCTTTTTGACGCCGGCCGCCGCGCCGCCGCCGCCTTTGCGCCCCGCCAGGACGGCGGCCCGGCGGCCGAGTTCGCCATGGTCGCGCCGATCTTCATCGTCGTGATCTTCGCCACCGTCCAGTGCGCGATCATCTACATCGCCAATTCCTATCTCGAGACGGGCGCCGAAGAGGCCGCCCGCCAGGTGCTGACCAACAACGCGACCAGCCTGACGACGACGCAATTCAAGCAGGCGGTGTGCAACGATCTGCCGGCGCTGTTCAACTGCGGCGCCCTGATGGTCGGCATCGCGCCCGCGACCTCCACCACCATCACCACGAGCGCGCCGACCTTCAATTCCAGTGGCGCGCTCTCCAACAGCCTGCCGTACCAGCAGCCGACGTCGGGTCAGATCGCCGTGCTGCAGGTTCTCTACCAATGGCCGGTGATCGGCCTGCCGTTCGGCTGGAACTTCGCCAATCTGGGCAACGGCACCTACTTGATGATGTCGACCCAGGTCTTCCAGGTCGAGCCACAATGAGCCGCGCTCCCATCCGCGTTTTTCGTCTTTTGGGCCAAGCGGCGCGCGCCGGACGGGCGCTGAGCCGGGATCGACGCGCGACCGCCGCGGTCGAGGCGGCGCTGATCCTGCCGGTCGCGCTGACGATGTTGGCCTTGCTGATCTACGGGGCCGAGGCCTTCAACGTCCAACGCAAGGTGACGCTGACTGCGCGCACCGTCACCGATCTGGTCAGCCAAACGGCGCCGATGTACGTCAGCAGCCAACCGTCGATCCAGCAATCGACGGTTGTCACCGATCTTTCGTACGCGTCCTGCGTCATGGCCCCCTATTCGCCCTGTCTCAATCCGAATTCCAATCTGGAGATGGTGGTGTCGGAAGTGCAGGTCAATTCCGACCAGACCGACGCCAAGGTGATTTGGAGCCAACCTTACAACAGCGCGACGCCGCGCACGGCTGGGACGACGGTCACGCTGCCGACCGGCATGGGAACCGGCCAGGCGGGCGCCTACTACATACTCGGGGAAGTCACCTACGTTTACACGCCGCTCAATTTCTATACGCCTACCTCGGCGATGACCCTGCACGACTCGATCTATCTGGCGCCGCGCGGCGCCGCCAGTCTCGCGCTGCTGGTCGGGCAATAAGCCGCGAAGGCTTCGCGGCGGCGACGCGCGTCGCTTCCCGCGCCCTCCCTCAATCCCCGGCCGACGATCGCTCTGCGCGTCGCTTCGAGCTTCGCGCCGAACTCGTCTTGGTGCGTCCTGGCGTCGGGCGGCCAGCTTGATCGACCGCTCGGTCGAAGCGCGCCGGCGGCGAAGTTCAGGGACCATGCGGCGTTTCGCGCCCGTCGCCTTCGCTCACGCGCAAGCAGCGCGGCAAGGCGAACGGCGGAAGGACAATAGAACTTCGGCGCCGTGGATCGCGCCGCCGCCCGTCGACCGGGCGGTCGACGGCGGTCGACTGTCTAGCTTTCGCCCTCTGCCGCATGGGCGGTCGGCCCAGGGCGCGCAACGCGGGGCGCGCCCGCCGGCGAGCGGGAAGAAGAGAGGGTTCCGCCGGCCTTTCAGCGCCGACGAAAGGTCGGCGGCCGGCTTGTGCGGGCGTCGTCCGCCCGCCTCAATGGCGACGGCGCGACCGAGGGCCGCGCCGCCGGACAGCAAGCGGAAAGCGCTGTCGAAAGCGCCCGCCGTTTCGGCTCAGTTGGTCAGATGCGCCATCGAGGTGGCGATGTTGAACAGCGTCTGCAGGTCGGCGCCGAGATTGCTGGCGTCGACGCCGGCGTCGTAGAACAGGTCCGGCGAGGCGCAGGACTCCAGCTGGGTGCCGATAGTCGACTGGAACGGCGCAACCCACGTATTGTACCAGGAGTCCGAGGTGACCTGCAGATAATCGGTATAGAGGATCGCGATGCGGATGCCGCGGTTCTTGATCGTGTCGCACAGCGCCGTGTTGATCGGCTCCTGGCACCGCCCGCCGGTCTCGGTTTCGCTGCACGTCGGCGGATTGAGTTCGTCGGCGACGCCGTCGGTGACGACGAACAGAATCTCCTGCGGCGTGTCGCCGGCGACGTTGGTGCCGTTGCCGGGGTTCGGCATCAGCGTGTTAATGGCGCCGAAGGCGTTCTCGAAATTGGTGGCGTAGTCGCCGATGGTGGTGCTGTCCGTAGAGCATGTGGAGCTGCCGCACGCATAGTTGTTCCCATAATATTCCATGACGCCGAAGTTGGGGGAGGCGGTCGCCCACCCGCTGACGTAGCTGGAGGTCATGGGCATCAGGTTGTTATAGCTGTTGGAGCTGGTCATGCCGATCTGCCACGACGAATCCAGCGTGTAGGCGGCGAACTTGTAGACCGGCGCGGTGGTGCCAGCGGGAACCGATTCCTGAGCGTTCTGGGCGGCGGTCATCAGGTCGGTGATTCCGGTGCTGAGCGCATCCAGGCGGAGCTGGATGTTGTTGTGCCGCGCGAGCGCAAAATTGTCGATCTGCGTCCCTTGCGACGAAGCGCAGTAGACGCTGCCGCCGGTCTTCAAGGCGGTCGTCAGCGTCGGAGTGGTGTAGTTGGTCCCGCTCAGGCAAAGGTTGCCCTCGATGTCGCCGTTCTGCACGCAGCCGCTGTTGCCGGAGCCGCTCGTTCCGGTGCAGTTCTGCGACAGGTTGCTCGGGTTCCAGAAGGGCTTGTTGGCCGCCATGTGGCAGGCGAAGGCGCAACCGCCTTGCTGCGACGTCGCGTTCTGCATCGAAGTGATGCCGGATGACGTCGCCGGCAACGCCATCGATGGCGAATTGTCGAGCAGGAGGTAGAAGTTGATGTTCGGGGCGATCTCCGCGTGCGCGGTCGACGAGCCCGCAATGCCGAGCGCCGAGTAACCGAGGATGCCAGCGAAAATGTTCGTGTTCGCGGCGGTGTAGCTGACCGTGATGTAGCGAATGTAGGTGTTGTTGTTGGGATTGGTGACCGTCACGGTGGGATTGAGCGAGTTGTTGACGAGCGAGGGGATCGTCGACGCCTGCGCGTTGAAGAGGTTGAGCGCCGCCGTCTGCGCCGCCGTGTCCGACTGCTGCATCATCGTCGGCGTCAGTCCCGCCAGCACCGCGGCGTCGGCCGCCGCGTCGAGCTGGGTCTGCACCTGCATCGCGTGGGTGTAGTCGATCGCGAACCCGGCGCCGAAAATCATCACCGGCAGCATCAGCGCGTACATCATCGCGACGTTGCCGCGACGGTCGGCGANNCTAAACGAATGGCTAAGACGATCAGCGAAACTCGAGCATCGTTGCGGCCGCCGCAGCGGAATGATGCCGCAAGGTTACGAAATCGTGCCGGCGACCCGCGAATCTCGAGGGGGCCCGTCGAGACTCGATCGGTCGCGGCCGATCGCGCGCGGCTGAG
>PLRT01000182.1 GCA_003164915.1 Hyphomicrobiales bacterium
CGCTGCGCGACGAGGTCGAGCGTTACGGCCACTACTCGCTGGCGGCCGAGAGCATGTACGACCACCCCTTCCAATGGGGCTCGAAGCGCAACGGCCCTGATCTCGCTCGCGTCGGCCTGAAGTACACCGACTCCTGGCAGATCGCCCACCTCAAGGACCCGCGCTCGGTCGTGCCGCAGTCGATCATGCCGACCTACGCCTTCCTGGCGACGACGCCGCTCGATACGCGTGAGCTCGCCCAGTACATGAAGGTCAATCAGGTCGTCGGCGTTCCCTACAGCGACGAGGACATCGCCAAAGCGGTCGACGACGTCAAGGTCCAGATCAATCCCGACAGTCCCGACGCCGCAACGTTTCAGAAGCGCTATCCCAAGGCGCAGTTGCGCAAGTTCAACGCCGAGACGTCCGACCTGACGGAGGCCGACGCGCTGGTCGCCTACCTGCAGATGCTCGGCACCCTGGTCGACTTCAATCTCTACGACGACAAGGCGAATCTGCGCTAACGGGGGGGAACGACCATGTCTTCGACATACGAAACGCTGGCGGAGTTCGCGCGGTCGGGAGGGACGATCTACTGCTTCGCGCTGTTCCTGGGGGTGCTGGTCTACGCGCTGTGGCCGGCCAATAGCGAAACATTCAAGAAGGCGGCCGACTCGCCGCTGCACGAGGACTGAGCGATGGCCACGAACGAGAAAATCCAAGTCGATTCGGTCACCGGCCAGACCACCACCGGGCACGAGTGGGACGGCATCCGCGAGTTGAACACCCCGCTGCCGCGCTGGTGGCTGTGGACGTTCTATGCGTGCATTCTGTTCTCGATCGGCTACTGGGTGGTCTATCCGGCCTGGCCGGGCATCTCCGGCTTCACCCACGGCCTGCTCGGCCAGTCGTCGCGCGGCGACGTCGCCGTCGACGTCGCGGCGATCCAGGCTCAACGCGCGGTCACGGAAGCCGGCCTCAAGGACGCGACGGTCGATCAGATCGCCGCCGACAAGAAGCTGCTCGGCCTCGCGCTCGCGCACGGCAAGGCGGCGTTCGCCGAGGACTGCGCGCCGTGCCACGGCGCCGGCGGGCAGGGCGGCAAGGGCTACCGCAACCTGACCAACGAAGACTGGCTGTGGGGCGGCAAGCTCGACGACATCCTGCAGACCGTCACCCACGGCATCCGCGACTATACCGACAAGGACACCCGCCAGAGCGCGATGCCCGCCTTCGGCGCCATGGGCGTCCTCAAGTCGGACGAGATCAAGCAGGTCGTCAGCTACGTGCGCACGCTCAGCAAGCTTCCGCCGGAAGCGGGCGTCGACGTCGCGGCCGGCCAGAAGATCTTCGCCGACAATTGCGCCGTCTGCCACGGCGACGACGGCAAGGGCAAGCGCGAGTTCGGCTCGGCCAATCTGACCGACGGCTTGCAGCTCTACGGCGGCGACATCAAGGATCTCACCTACACGGTGACCAACGCCCGCAACTCGACCATGCCGGCTTGGGGCGCCCGCCTCGATCCGGTGACGCTCAAGACGCTGGCGGTGTTTGTTCACAACCTGGGCGCGGGCGAGTGAGCGCAGCGGAAAAATACCAAGGAGACGGAGGGCCCGAAGTCTACGACGAGGGCCCTCTCTATTCGTCCGCGGCGAAGGTCTACCCGCAGAAGGTCAGCGGAAACTACCGCCGCCTGAAGTGGGCGATACTGATCGTCTGCCTCGGCCTCTACTATGTCCTTCCGTTCGTGCGTTGGGACCGCGGTCCGAACGAGCCGAGCCAGTCGATCCTGATCGACCTGCCGCATTCGCGCTTCTATTGGTTCTTCATCGAGATCTGGCCGCAGGAAGTCTACTATTTCACCGGCATCCTGATCCTCGCCGCGCTCGCGTTGTTCCTCTCCAACGCGCTGTTCGGTCGCGTCTGGTGCGGCTACTTCTGCATCCAAACGGTGTGGACCGATCTCTTCCTGTGGGTCGAGCGGCTGGTCGAGGGAGACCGGCGCGATCGCATCAAGCTCGACGCCGCGCCGTGGAGCGCCTCGAAGATCGGCAAACGCGTCGCCAAGCACGGCTTGTGGCTGCTGATCGCGGCCGGCACCGGCGGCGTCTTCGCGCTCTACTTCGCCGACGCGCCGACGCTGGTCGCCAATCTCTTCACCCTCAAGGCGCCGCTGGCCGCCTATGTGTGGATCGGCATCCTCACCTTCACCACCTATTATCTCGCCGGCCACATGCGCGAGCAGGTGTGCCTCTACATGTGCCCGTGGCCGCGCATCCAGGCGGCGCTGACCGACGTCGACGCGCTCAACGTCACCTACCGCCGCGACCGCGGCGAGCCGCGCCTGTCGGTCAAGGACGCCGCGCGCGCGCGCGCCGCAGGCAAGCCGGCGGGCGACTGCGTCGACTGCATGCAATGCGTCGCGGTCTGTCCGGTCGGCGTCGACATCCGCAAGGGCTCGCAACTGGGCTGCATCCAGTGCGGCCTGTGCATCGACGCCTGCGACGCGGTGATGGCCAAGATTCACCGGCCGACCCGGCTGATCGCCTACGACACCGACGAAAACGTCAAGCGCCGCACGCGCGGCGAGAAGCCGGTCTACAAGCTGGTGCGCGCGCGCACCATTCTCTACGTCGTCGTCATCGCTGTAGTCGGCTCGCTGATGCTCTACAAGCTGACCACCCGTCAGCACATCGGCCTCAGCGTGCTGCACGTGCGCGCGCCGATGTACACGCTCGCCCACGATGGGCTGGTGCGCAACGGCTACACCCTGCGCTTCGCCAACAAGTGGAGCGAGCCGCGCGCGTTCGCGCTCACAGTGAGCGGCGTTGCGGGCGCGACGGTCAAGAGCGAGGAGGCCGACGCGCTGCCCGACGGGCGGCTGAAGGTCACCCTCGATCCCGATGCGACGCTCGAGGCGCAGCTCTACGTCACCGCGCCTGTCGGTTCCGCCGCGCCGGCGGGCGCGCCGATCGCGATGACCATCACCGATCTGAAAAACGGCGAGACCGCGAAGGTCTCCGACCATTTCTTCGGCCCGTAGAGGGTTGGCGCCATGTGCTGCGAGGGGTTAGACATCATGCTGCTCAGTTCGGACGGGGCCATGGCGAAGCGCGGAATCCCGGAGCGCACCGACCTCGCGCGGCCGCTCACCGGCCGATCGGTGGTCGTCATCCTCGGCCTGTTCTTCGGCGTGATGTTCATCGCCAACGTCGCGCTGGTCTACACCGCCTTGTCGACGCTGCACGGCGAGGAGATGGAAAACTCCTACGACGCCAGCCAGGCCTACAACGGCCAGATCGCCGCTGCGCGCGCGCAAAGCGAGCTCGGTTGGCGGGTCGACGTCTCGACCCGCCAGGAAGGCGGGGGCGAGCGGGTGGTCGCCGACTTCCGCGACCGCGCCGGCGCGCCGATCGCCGATCTCGAAGTGCGCGCGCGGTTCGTCCATCCGTTCGACCGCGCGGCCGACCGCGAGGCGCAGCTCGCCTCCGACGGCGAAGCCTACGAAGGCGTCGCCGGCCCGCTCAGCGGCGGACGCTGGACGCTGGTGATCGAAGCGCGCCAGGATGGCCAGGTGAAATTCTCCAGCGACAACAAGATCACGCTGGCCGAAGCCAACGCCGGCGACTGACGATGGCGCGGCTATCCCTTCCCCCCGCAAGCGGGGAAAAGGGACGAGGCGGCGGCGCTTCGAGCGAATTGCGAATGCGGCGGCGCGGGAGCGATCGAGCGTGAGCGAAGCGCAGGACCTTTCGCATTTCGTGCGCCATCCCGCCGAGGGCGTGGCGGCGATGGATCTCGTCGTCGAGGGCGTCCATTGTGGCGCCTGCATCGTCACGATCGAGAAGGGTCTCGCGCGCGAGAGCGGCGTGCGCGGCGCGCGGGTCAACCTCGCCAGCAAGCGGGTCACCGTCGAATGGAGCGACGGCGCGCTGAAGCCCGAGGCGATCCTCGACCGGCTTTCGAGCCTCGGCTATCCGGCCTTTCCCTTCGCCGCCGCGAGCCTCGACAACGTCGAAGCCAACGAGGAGCGCCGGCTGCTGCGCTGCCTCGGCGTGGCCGCCTTCGGCGCGATGAACGTGATG
>PLRT01000243.1:0-6082 GCA_003164915.1 Hyphomicrobiales bacterium
CCCGCCAGGTCGGCGTTCCGGCGCTGGTCGTCTACATGAACAAGGTCGACATGGTCGACGATCCGGAGCTGCTCGAGCTGGTCGAACTCGAAGTCCGCGAGCTGCTCTCCAAGTACGAATTCCCCGGCGACGAGATTCCGATCGTCAAGGGCTCGGCGCTGCTCGCTCTCGAAGGCAAGGAGCCCGAGATCGGCCACGACTCGATTCTCAGGCTGATGGAGGCCGTCGACAACTACATCCCGCAGCCGGACCGTCCGAAGGACCAGCCCTTCCTGATGCCGGTCGAAGACGTGTTCTCGATCTCCGGTCGCGGCACGGTCGTCACCGGCCGCATCGAGCGCGGCGTGATCAAGGTCGGCGAGGAAGTCGAGATCGTCGGCATCCGTCCGACTTTGAAGACCACCGTCACCGGCGTCGAGATGTTCCGCAAGCTGCTCGACCAGGGCGAGGCGGGCGACAACGTCGGCTGCCTGCTGCGCGGCACCAAGCGCGAGGAAGTCGAGCGCGGCCAGGTGCTGTGCAAGCCCGGNNGAGGGCGGCCGCCATACGCCGTTCTTCACCAACTATCGTCCGCAGTTCTACTTCCGCACCACCGACGTGACCGGCATCGTTCAGCTGCCGGAGGGCACCGAGATGGTGATGCCGGGCGACAACGTGTCGATCTCGGTCGAGCTGATCGTGCCGATCGCGATGGAGGAGAAGCTGCGCTTCGCCATCCGTGAAGGCGGCCGCACCGTCGGCTCGGGCGTCGTCTCCAAGATCACGGAGTAGGAAGGGCGCCGCTGCGGTCGGGCGAGGCTCGCCGCCTCGCCCGCTTGAGGCCAGGGATTGAGAACATGAACACGCAAAACATCCGCATCCGCCTCAAGGCGTTCGATCACCGCGTGCTCGACGCTTCGACGAAGGAGATCGTCTCGACGGCCAAGCGCACCGGCGCTCGCGTCCGCGGGCCGATTCCGCTGCCGACGCGGATCGAGAAGTTCACCGTGAACCGTTCGCCGCACGTCGACAAGAAGTCGCGCGAGCAGTTCGAAATTCGCACCCACAAGCGGGTTCTCGACATCGTCGACCCGACGCCGCAGACGGTCGACGCGCTGATGAAGCTCGACCTCGCCGCCGGCGTCGACGTCGAGATCAAGCTCTAAAGGGACTCAAGGAAGAGCGCCTCTTCGCCTAGAAAGCGCTCTGAAGGATCAACGCCATGCGTTCAGGCATCATCGCACAGAAGCTCGGCATGACCCGCATCTTCACGGATGCCGGCGAGCACGTGCCCGTCACCGTCCTCAAGGTCGAGGCGTGCCAGGTCGTCGCTCACCGCACCCAGGAGAAGAACGGCTACACCGCGCTGCAGCTCGGCGTCGGCCGCGCCAAGGTCAAGAACGTCTCCAAGGCCGAGCGCGGCCGCTTCGCCGTCGCGCATGTCGAGCCGAAGATGAAGCTGGCCGAGTTCCGCGTCGCCGAGGACAAGCTGATCCCGGTCGGGGCGGAGATCACCGCCGACCACTTCCTCGTCGGTCAGTTCGTCGACGTGACCGGCGTGACGATCGGCAAGGGCTTCGCCGGTCCGATGAAGCGCTGGAACTTCCGCGGCTTGCGGGCGACCCACGGCGTGTCGGTCTCGCACCGCTCGCATGGTTCGACCGGCGGCCGCCAGGACCCGGGCAAGACCTGGAAGAACAAGAAGATGGCGGGCCACATGGGCGTCGATCAGGTGACCACGCAAAACCTGCGGGTCGTCCAGACCGACGTCGAGCGCGGCCTGATCCTGGTCGAGGGTTCGGTGCCGGGCCACGCCGGCGGCTGGATCGCCGTCCGCGATGCGGTCAAGAAGCCGCTGCCGAAGGACGCGCCGATTCCCGGCAAGTTCCGCGTTCACGCCGAAGCGTCGGCCGCGCCCGCCGCCGAGCCGAAGGGAGAATGACGCCGTGAAGTACGACGTGACGTCGATCGACGGCGCCGCCGCCGGCTCGCTCGAGCTGAGCGACGCGATTTTCGGCCTCGAGCCGCGCGCCGACATCATCGCCCGGATGGTGCGCTGGCAACTCGCCCGCCGCCAGTCGGGCGACCACAAGACGCTTGGCCGGGCCGACATCGCCCGCACCGGCAAGAAGATGTACAAGCAGAAGGGCACCGGCGGCGCCCGTCACGGCTCGGCGCGCGTGCCGCAGTTCCGCGGCGGCGGTCGCGCCATGGGCCCGGTGACGCGCAGCCACGAGCACGACCTGCCCAAGAAGGTGCGCGCGCTGGCGCTGCGCCACGCCCTGTCGGCCAAGCAGCGCGCCGGCGGGCTGATCCTGTGGGAGCGCGCCGCGCTCGACGACGCCAAGACCAAGGCGCTGCGCGAGACCTTCGCCAAGGCCGCGCTCGACAGCGTGCTGATCATCGACGGCGCCGCCGTCGACGCGAAATTCGCCGCCGCCGCGCGCAACCTGCCGCGGGTCGACGTGCTGCCGGTCCAGGGCGTCAACGTCTACGACATCATGCGCCGCGAGAAGCTGGTTCTGACCCGGGCTGCGGTCGAAGCGCTGGAGGCGCGGTTCAAATGAGCAAGGACGCTCGCCATTACGACACGATCGTCGCGCCGGTCATCACCGAAAAGGCGACGATCGCCTCGGAGAACAACCAGTTCGTGTTCAAGGTGCGCCGCGACGCGACCAAGCCCGAGATCAAGGCTGCGGTCGAGAAGCTGTTCGACGTCAAGGTCACCGCGGTCAACACGGTCCTGCGCAAGGGCAAGAACAAGGTGTTTCGCGGCGTCCGCGGCAAGCAGCAGGACGTCAAGAAGGCCGTCGTGACGCTCGCCGACGGTCACCGTATCGACGTGACCAGCGGTCTGTGAGGATCAAACGACCATGGCTCTCAAGACTTACAATCCTTCGACGCCGGGCCTTCGCCAACTCGCGCTCGTCGACCGCAGCGAGCTCTACAAGGGCAAGCCGGTCAAGGCTCTGACCGCCGGCAAGCCGGAGAAGGGCGGCCGCAACAATCTCGGCCGCATCACCGTGCGTTTCCGCGGCGGCGGCCACAAGCAGACCTACCGCATCATCGACTTCAAGCGCCGCAAGCTCGACGCGCCGGGCAAGGTCGAGCGGCTGGAGTACGACCCCAACCGCACGAGCTTCATCGCGCTCGTCAAGTATCCCGACGGCGAGCAGGCCTACATCATCGCGCCGCAGCGCCTCGCCGTCGGCGAGACGGTGGTCGCCGGCCTGCAGGTCGACGTGAAGCCGGGCAACGCGATGCCGCTGGCCAGCATTCCGGTGGGCACGATCGTCCACAACGTCGAGACCAAGATCGGCAAGGGCGGCGCGCTCGCCCGCGCCGCCGGCGCCTACGCCCAGATCGTCGGCCGCGACCAGGGCTATGTCTCGCTGCGGCTCAGCTCGGGCGAGCAGCGCCTGGTCCACGGCCAGTGCTTCGCCACCGTCGGCGCGGTGTCGAACCCCGACCACATGAACGCTTCGCTCGGCAAGGCCGGGCGCAACCGCTGGCTCGGCCACCGTCCGCACAACCGCGGCGTGACGATGAACCCGGTCGATCATCCGCACGGCGGCGGCGAGGGCCGCACTTCGGGCGGCCGCCACCCGGTGAGCCCGTGGGGCAAGCCGACCAAGGGCAAGAAGACTCGCTCGAACAAGGCCACGGACAAATTCATCGTCGCCTCGCGGCACGTCCGCAAGAAGAAGGGCTGATCGCCATGACGCGCTCGATCTGGAAGGGGCCGTTCGTCGACGGCTACATGTTGAAGAAGGCCGACGTCGCGCGGGGCTCCGGCCGCTCGGACGTGATCAAGATCTGGAGCCGGCGCTCGACCGTCCTGCCGCAGTTCGTCGGCCTCACTTTCGGCGTCTACAACGGCCACAAGCACGTGCCGGTGTCGGTCTCCGAGGAGATGATCGGCCATAAGTTCGGCGAGTTCGCGCCGACGCGCACCTTCCACGGCCATTCCGCCGACAAGAAGGCCAAGAGGGCCTAACGCCATGTCGAAGAAAGCCAACCCGCGTCGGCTCGCCGACAACGAAGCCAAGGCGACGATCCGCATGCTGCGCGTCAGCCCGCAGAAACTCAATCTGCTGGCCCAGCTGATCCGCGGCAAGAAGGTGTCGACTGCCCTCGCCGACCTGCAATTCTCCAATAAGAGGATTTCGGTCGAGGTGAAGAAGGCGCTCGAATCGGCGATCGCCAACGCCGAAAACAACCACGAACTCGACGTCGACGATCTCGTCGTCGCCCAGGCCTATGTCGGCAAGGACATGGTGATGAAGCGGTTCAGCCCGCGCGCCCGCGGCCGCGCCGGTCGGATCGAGAAGCCATTCTCCAACATCACGATCATCGTGCGCGAATTGGCGGCCGCACCCGCCGACGCGGCCTGAGGAGTCAACGATGGGTCAGAAGATCAATCCGATCGGGCTGCGCCTCGGCGTCAACCGCACCTGGGATTCGCGCTGGTTCTCCAGCAAGGGCGAATACGGCAAGCTGTTGCACGAGGACATGAAGATCCGCGAGCTGCTGATGGGCGCGCTGAAGCAGGCGGCGATCTCCAAGATCGTCATCGAGCGGCCGCACAAGAAGTGCCGGGTCAACATCCACTCGGCGCGTCCGGGCGTGGTGATCGGCAAAAAGGGCGCCGACATCGACAAGCTGCGCAAGCAGGTCGCCAAGCTCACCCGGTCGGAGGTCGCGATCAACATCGTCGAGGTGCGCAAGCCCGAGATCGACGCGACGCTCGTCGCTGACTCGATCGCCCAGCAGCTCGAACGCCGGGTCGCCTTCCGCCGCGCGATGAAGCGCGCCGTGCAGTCGGCCATGCGTCTGGGCGCCGAAGGCATCCGCATCAACTGCTCCGGCCGGCTCGGCGGCGCGGAAATCGCCCGCCTCGAGTGGTACCGCGAGGGCCGCGTGCCGCTGCACACCCTGCGCGCCGACGTCGACTACGGCGTCGCCACCGCCCATACCGCCTACGGCACTTGCGGGATCAAGGTGTGGATCTTCAAGGGCGAGATCCTCGAGCACGACCCGATGGCGCAGGACAAGCGCGCCGCCGAGGCCGACCATTCCTCGACCCACCGTCCCCGCCGCGAACCGCGCGAGCGCGACCGCGCCCCCGGCCGCGACGCGGCGTGAACCGTCTTTGAAGGTCTACGACCATGATGCAACCGATGAAGACCAAGTTCCGCAAAGCGTTCAAGGGACGCATCAGCGGAGCGGCAAAAGGCGGGTTCTCGCTGAATTTCGGCGAGTTCGGCCTCAAGGCGCTGGAACCCGAGCGCGTCACCGCGCGCCAGATCGAGGCGGCCCGTCGCGCCCTGACCCGCCACATGAAGCGCGCCGGTCGGGTGTGGATCCGCGTCTTCCCCGACGTGCCGGTGTCGAAGAAGCCGATCGAAGTCCGCATGGGCAAGGGCAAGGGCGCGCCGGAATTCTGGATCGCGCGCGTCGCGCCGGGCCGCATCATGTTCGAGGTCGACGGCGTGCCGGAGTCGCTGGCGCGCGAGGCCTTCGCGCTCGCCGCCGCCAAACTGCCGATCAAGACGCGCTTCGTCGCGCGCGTCGCCGAGTAAGGAGAGAGAGATGAAAGAGACCAGCCGTCTCTCGGATCTGCGCGTGATGAGCGATGATCAACTGGACGACGAAGCGCTCAAGCTGAAGAAGGAGCAGTTCAACCTGCGCTTCCAGCGCGCGAGCGGCCAGCTCCAGGACACCGCGCGGGTGCGCGTCGTTCGCCGCGACATCGCCCGCGTCAAGACCATCGCCGCGCAGAAACGCGCCGCCAAGACCAAAGACTGAGGAACGAAGCCATGCCGAAGCGAATTCTCCAGGGCGTCGTCGTCAGCGACAAGCAAGAGAAGACCCTGGTGGTCAAGGTGGAGCGCCGCTTCACCCATCCGCTGCTGAAGAAGACGGTGCGCCGGTCGAAGAACTACCACGCGCACGTCGAGAACAAGACGCAGAAGGTCGGCGACACCGTGTCGATCGAGGAGACCCGTCCGATCTCGAAGCTGAAGCGCTGGCGGGTGATCGACGAGCAGGCGAGCTGAGGGCGCCGACGAGGCGAACGGGATTTTCGGAGGCGCGAGCCTCC
>PLRT01000243.1:6118-10167 GCA_003164915.1 Hyphomicrobiales bacterium
TGGGCGGCTCGAAGCGGCGCTACGCGTCGATCGGCGACGTCATCGTGGTGTCGATCAAGGAGGCGATTCCGCGCGGGCGCGTCAAGAAGGGCGACGTGATGAAGGCGGTGGTCGTGCGCACCGCCAAGGACATCCGCCGACCCGACGGTTCGGTGATCCGCTTCGACTCCAACGCGGCGGTGCTGATCAACAACCAGGCCGAGCCGATCGGCACCCGCATCTTCGGGCCGGTGCCGCGCGAGCTGCGCGCCAAGAATCACGTCAAGATCATCTCGCTGGCGCCGGAGGTGCTGTAATGGCCGCCAAGATTCGCAAGGGCGACAAGGTCGTCGTTCTCGCCGGCCGCGACAAGGGCAGGACCGGCGAAGTCACGCTGGTGATGCCGACCGAGCGCCGCGCCATCGTCGCCGGCGTCAACGTCGTCAAGCGCCACACCCGCCAGAGCACCAAGAGCGAAGGCGGCATCATCTCGAAGGAATCGACGATCGACCTGTCCAACCTGGCGGTCGCCGATCCCAAGACCGGCAAGCCGACCCGGGTCGGCTTCAAGACTCTCGACGACGGCCGCAAGGTCCGCGTCGCCAAGCGTTCCGGAGACCTGATCGATGGCTGAGGCAAAATCGGACAAGGGCGGCAAGTCGGCGAAGGCCGACAAGCCCGCCGCAAAGCCCGGCAAGGCCGACGGCGCCGCCGAAGCCAAGGCGGCCCCGGCGGCCAAGGGCGGCGAAGCCAAGGCGGCCAAGGGCAAGAAGCCTGAGAAGGCGGAAGCGGGCAAGGCCGCCAAGGCCAGGCCGCTGCCGAAGGACTATGTCGCGCGGCTGAAGGCGGTCTACGACAAGGAGATCGTGCCGAAGCTGGTCGAGGAGTTCGGCTACAAGAACCCGCTGCAGGTGCCCAAGATCGACAAGATCGTGCTCAACATGGGCGTCGGCGAGGCGGTCAACGACACCAAGAAGGTTTCCGCCGCCGCGGTTGACCTCGGGCTGATCGCCGGCCAGAAGCCGATCGTCACCCGCGCCCGCAAGGCGATCTCGACCTTCAAGGTGCGCGAGAACATGCCGATCGGCGCCAAGGTCACGCTGCGCAAGACGCGGATGTACGAGTTCCTCGACCGTTTGGTGACGGTCGCGTTGCCGCGCGTGCGCGACTTCCGCGGTCTCGACCCGAAGTCGTTCGACGGGCGGGGCAACTACGCGATCGGCGTCAAGGAGCACATCATCTTCCCCGAGATCGACTACGACAAGGTCGAGTCGATGTTGGGTTTGGACATCGTCGTGTGCACGACCGCGAAAACCGACGCCGAGGCGCGCGCCCTGCTGCGCGCCTTCAACTTCCCGTTCCGGCAGTGAGCGTCCTGGACGCTCAGACGCGGAAAATGGAGGCCCTTTGAATGGCTAAGAAAAGCGCAATCGAGAATAACCAGCGTAAGCAGCAGTTGGTGAAGAAGTTCGCGGCGCGCCGCCGGCGCCTGCTCGACGTCGCCAACAACGACAAGCTGACGATGGAAGAGCGGTTCGAGGCGCGCATCAAGCTGGCGGCGCTGCCGCGCAACGGCGCGGCGGTTCGCATCCGCAACCGTTGCGAGGTGACCGGCCGTCCGCGCGGCTACTACCGCAAGATGAAGATGAGCCGCATAGCGCTGCGCGAATTGGGCAACAAGGGCCTCATCCCGGGCCTCGTGAAGTCGAGCTGGTGAGGAGGCAGGGACCATGGCTGTGAACGATCCGTTGGGCGATATGCTCACCCGCATCCGCAACGCGCAGACCCGCAAGCGCGGCAAAGTCACGACGCCCGGTTCGTCGCTGCGCCAGAAGGTGCTCGACGTGCTGCAGGCGGAGGGCTACATCCGCGGCTACACGACGACCGACTTCGGCAACGGCCGCAGCGAGTTCGAGATCGAGCTCAAGTACTTCGACAACGAGCCGGTGATCCGCAAGATCGAGCGCGTCTCCAAGCCGGGCCGTCGGGTGTATGTCAACGTCGAGTCGGCGCCGCGCGTCGCCAACGGCCTGGGCGTGTCGATCCTGTCGACGCCGAAGGGCGTCATGGCCGATCACGCTGCGCGGGAGCAGCACGTCGGCGGCGAGGTCCTCTGTACGGTCTTCTGAGGAGCCGTTCTTTCGGGCCGACCCGGTCGGCGTCCGCTAATTTGGAAGCACTGCAATGTCTCGTATCGGCAAGAAGCCCGTGCCCATCCCCGCCGGCGTCACCGCCAAGCTCGACGGCCAGTCGATCGCGGTCAAAGGCGCGAAGGGCGAGCTGAAGTTCACCGCTCCCGAGGAGGTGCGGGTCAGTATCGACGGCGGCGCGATCCATGTCGAGCCGCATGGCGAGGGCAAGCGCGCGCGGGCGATGTGGGGCACGGCGCGCGCCCGGATCCAGAACCTGGTCGCGGGCGTGACCAAGGGCTTCGAGAAGAAGCTCGAGATCAACGGCGTCGGCTACAAGGCGGCGGTCGCAGGCAAGAACCTGCAGCTGTCGCTCGGCTACAGCCACGACGTGGTCTTTCCGATTCCGGCCGGCGTCGCGATCGCCACGCCGAAGCCGACAGAGATCACCATCGCCGGCATCGACAAGCGCCAGGTCGGCCAGGTCGCCGCCGAGATCCGCGCCTTCCGCGGCCCCGAGCCTTACAAGGGCAAGGGCGTGAAGTACGCCGACGAGTTCATCTTCCGCAAGGAAGGCAAGAAGAAGTAAGGGGCGCCGCCATGGCCAAGTCCAACAAGTCGAACGATCGGCGCAAGGCGCGCGTCCGCCGCGCGATCGCCGCTCATGCGGGCGGTCTGCGACCGCGCCTGAGCGTGTTCCGTTCCTCCAAGCAGATCTCGGCGCAGATCATCGACGACGAGAAGGGCGTGACGGTCGCCGCCGCGTCGTCGCTGGAGAAGGCGTTCCGCGAGGAGCTGAAGACCGGCGCCAACGTCGCCGCGGCCAAGCGCATCGGCCTCGAGATCGCCGAGCGCGCCAAGAAGGCGGGCGTCGCCAAGGTGGTGTTCGACCGCGGCGGATACATGTATCACGGGCGCGTCAAGGCGCTCGCCGAGGGCGCGCGCGAGGGCGGCCTCGAATTCTGACGTTCAACCCCCAAGCGAGCGGCGCCGCATGCGCGGCGTCCGCGTTCCAGTGACGGAAAGAAAAGATGGCGCGTGAAGGAGAAGGCGGCCGCGGCCGCGACCACGGTCGAGATGATCGCGACAGCGAGTTCGTCGACCGCCTCGTCCACATCAACCGCGTGGCGAAGGTTGTGAAGGGCGGCCGGCGTTTCGGCTTTGCCGCGCTGGTCGTCGTCGGCGATCAGAAGGGTCGCGTCGGCTTCGGCCACGGCAAGGCGCGCGAAGTGCCGGAGGCGATCCGCAAGGCGACCGAATCGGCCAAGCGCGGCCTGGTTCGGGTGCCGCTGCGCGAAGGGCGCACGCTGCATCACGACGTCGCCGGCCGCCACGGCGCTGGCCGCGTCGTGTTGCGCGCCGCCCCGGCCGGCACCGGCATCATCGCCGGCGGTCCGATGCGCGCCGTGTTCGAGTCGCTCGGCGTCCATGACGTCGTCGCCAAGAGCCAGGGCTCGTCGAACCCCTACAACATGATCCGCGCGACCTTCAACGCGCTGTCGCGCGAGGACAGCCCGCGCTCGGTGGCGCAGCGCCGCAACATCAAGGTGTCGACCCTGCAGTCGCGCCGCCAGGGCGTCGAAGCCGACGCCACGGACTCCTGAGCGCGAGGGTGACCATGACCATGGCGAAGACAGTCACGATCGAACAGATCGGCAGCCCGATCGGCCGTCCGCACGAGCAGCGCGAGACGCTCAAGGGCCTGGGCCTCAACCGGATCGGCCGCCGCTCCAGCGTCGAAGACACGCCGGCGGTGCGCGGCATGATCGCCAAAGTCGCGCACCTCGTGCGCGTCGTCGACGGCCATTGAGGACGCGACCATGAAACTCCACGAGATCAAGGACAACGCGGGCGCGACGAAAGCGCGCATCCGTGTCGGCCGCGGCATCGGTTCGGGCAAGGGCAAGCAGTCGGGACGCGGCGGCAAGGGCCAGACCGCGC
>PLRT01000225.1 GCA_003164915.1 Hyphomicrobiales bacterium
GTCCCCGCAACCAAATTCGGCAAAGAAAACCGTTTCAAATCAACGACCATAAACCCAGCCCGGAGAAATCCGGGCTATTTCTTTTCGCGACGGATCCGCGACAGTCCGCTGGGATCGGACCGCTCTCGATGANNGATCTGAAGCGTCACGCCGCCAATCTTGGCCGCCTCGGTGCGCGAGGCGCCTTCGTAAATCGCCGCCAGAGCCAAAAGTCGCCGCGCCTGCGGTCCATCCTTCGAGCGTTTGGCGGCCAATCGGACCGTCGGAGCATCAAAATCATCTCGAAGCCGAACAGCCATGGCAAACCTCCTGGGTTCGCCACCTTGAATCGGCTCGTCGCCGATTTGGGAAGCCGAGAGTCACGCTCTCGAGGCGACCGAACAGGAATAGCTCGACCTCTCCGATCCCAATCAGAGAGGACTGGTAAAGGGCGTCATCGCTTGGCGAGTCGCGTCAGGCTGGCGAAGGCGGCGACCACGGCGAAGCCGGCGCCGACCATCAGCGCGATCGGCTCGGCGCCCTTCGGCGCGACGCGGAAGAACAGCGCCACCAGCGTCGCGCCGAGTGCAAGCCCGGTCACGCGCGCCGTCGCCAGCATGCCGCCCGCAGCGCCGGCGCGCCGGCGCGGCGCCGAGGACAGCAGGACGCGGTTGTTCGGCGCCTGGAAGCAACCGAAGCCCGCGCCGCACAAAGCCATCGGCCAGGCGATGTCGACGAAGCTCGCGTCGAGCGGCAGGCGCGCCAGCAGGACCATACCGATCGCGAGGCCGGAGAGGCCGAAGAAACCGAGGATCGCCGCCGGTAGGCGGTCGGACAGCCGTCCTGCAATCGGCGCGGCGATCCCGACAGCGACCGGCCATGGCGTCATCAGCAGGCCGGTCTCGACCTGCGTGCGGCCGAGCGTCAGCTCGAAATAGAACGGCATCGCCACCAGCGCCAGCGACTGGGCGGTGAACGAGCAGATCGAGGTCGCCACCGATAGCGCGAAGATCGGAATGCGCATCAGGTCGACCGGGATCAGCGGCGCGTCGACCTGCGATTCTCGCCTGATCAGGAGGCCGAGCGCGACGAACGCCGCGACGATTTCGACCAGCGCCAGCCAGGCGGTTCCCTCGCCGTGGGTCGCGGCGTCGGCGCCGACGAAGAACAGCCCGAAGGCAAGCGCGTTGAGCGTCGAGCTGACGACGTCGAACCGCCGGCCGCCGCGGTCCGAATACGGCAGCGCGCGATAGGCGACGACGAGGTTGAAAATCCCGATCGGCGCGTTGATCGCGAACAGCCATTGCCACGGACCGACCGCGAGGATCGCCGCCGCGATCGACGGCCCGATCGCCGATGAAAGCGAGACGACGAAGGCGTTGAGGCCGACGCCGCGGCCCAGCAGCGACGACGGATAGGTGAAGCGCACCAGCGCGCCGTTGACCGCGAACACCCCGGCCGCGCCGAAACCCTGCGCGACGCGCGCGGCGATCAGCTCCGGCATGCTCTGCGAAAGCGCGCAGGCGATCGAACTGACGGTGAAGATCGTCAGGCCCCAGAGATAGACGCGCCGGTAGCCGATCCGCTCGCCGAGCGAGGCGCACGGCAGGAGCGCCATCACCACCGCGAGCTGGTAGGCGTTGACCACCCACACCGATTCGGCCGGGCTGGCGCCGAACTGGGCGGCGATCGCCGGCAACGCGATGTTGGCGACCGCCGCGTCGAGCACGGTCATGGCGATGCCGATGGCGATCGCCAGCATCGACCAATAGCGCTGAGGGACTGGCAGGCCGTCGGGGTGGACGATTCGTCGGATCAGTTTGCCTCTCCAGCCCCCGGACGCGCCCCAATGGGTGACAATGCGCCCCCCCTATAGCGCGCCCGGACGGGCCGCGCGACAAGTTCAAGCTTTGTTGAACAGGCCCCGAACTGACGGCGCCAAGCAACGCGACCGAACGAGGCGACAAATTCGATTCGGGTCAGAAGAGCGGCTGTGGCTAAAGCGGCAGGGCCGGAAACATATGATCGCAAAGATCGAGTGAGTGGTTGTGCGGCCAAGCGGCCAGGATCGGCGCTTTGCCAATGCGGGCGCGCAGCGCGAGATAGGTTTCCCGGTCTTCTGCAATGCAGGCATAGGCCGCATAGCGGTTGAGGTTCCATCCGCTATGGGGATAAAGCCGTATCAGATCGTCAAAGCCGCGCTTGAGGTCCAGCCAGGTGACCAACGTGTCGCGTAACAGATCGAAGCCGCCGCAGTCGCACTCGTCAATCCTATCGTAGAGGCGCGCGTACAGAGATTGCCCTTCGGAGCTCTTGGTCGCCGCCACGGCGGATCTGACGAATTCATCGACCAGTTTCCAATCGCCGCCCCATTTCGGCGTGAGCCCCTCGACGGTCGCGGTGTAGAATGCGACGAACATCTTTTCCTTTTTCGTCGCCTGTGCGAAAAGTTCGAGCCGCTCGGCGATTGGTCGGTCGACTGCTCTCGCAAGGAGCATCGTCTCGTAGTCCCACAGCGGGCTGCTTGACGCATAGCCTTTGCTGCCGGCGAGCGCAGCGGCGGCCTTTTCCAGTCTTTCGCGATAGAGCGCCCACCCTTCGTCGGTGACCGCATTGGCGTAGCCGGAGCCGCGGGCGTTCCAGGCATAAGCACTCCAGTAGATCGCCTCGGCGATGGCCGCGGCGCGAGACGTCGGGTTCTTTTCCCGCCATCGCTGCAACGCCTGATAGTTCGAGTCCCAGGCCTGGCCGCCGGCAAAATAGGTCCTGAACGCCGCATCGAACTCCGTCAGCCGTGACCGTCCATCTGCGCGAAGCTGGGTCGGATTATTCCAGTCATCGAAGAGCCGGTCCAGGCTCGCGAACTGTTCCGACATGAAGAGGTTCAATACCAGTCGGCCGAGAAGATCGAATCCCGCCTCAGAAGGATCGAACCACAGCGGCCTTCCCTGAGCATCGTTGTCTTGCAGGTCGATGGGCGGCTTTCCGGGCGGCAGCGGCGCGCGCGCGTCGTAACGAGCGACGTAGTAGCGGAAAAAGGACACCTGCTCGAGGTCGTGTTGTTCGACAAAGGGACTTGCGAAGTCCTCAACGACACTCGACGGATTGGGAACCAGCGACGGGTCGAGACCGGCAATCGCAAAAGGATTCGGCGGCGGCGGGCTCCCAGGAGAGGCGCCGTCGGCCGCCCACGCGCCAATTGTGAACGCGAGGATGGCGAACGACAAAAGAAGAGATCGTCTCATGCGCGAACGCTAATGCAGCGCCGTGAATTGATTGCTGCCAAGGATGGTGAGCGGCGGGTCGAAATTTCCGCTAAAATTCTTGGCGTCATGCCTCACGACGGCCGCGCCTACAACACGCGCAGCTTCACCTTGGCCGGCTTGCCGATGGTCAGCTTGTTGCGCAGCGGCAGGCCGAAGGGTTCGGCTTCGATCTCGAACACGTCGCCCTTCTCCGCCTTGAAGCCGTCGGCGAAGGACAGCGTCGCCGTGCCGAAGAAATGGACGTGCACGTCGCCCGGCTGGCGGAACTGCGCATATTTGAAGTGATGCGCCTCGAGATTGGCGATCGTGTGCGACATGTTGTGCTCGCCGGTGAGGAACGGCCGCTCCCACACAACCTCCTTGCCGCGGCGGATGCGCGACGCGCCGCGCACGTCGGCGGGCAGCTCTCCGACCAGCATCTCCGGGCCGACGCTCGACGGCCTCAGCTTCGAATGGGCGAGATAGAGATAGTTCTGCCGCTCCATCGCGTGGTCGGAGAACTCGTTGCCGAGCGCGAAGCCGAGCCGCGCGGGTTGGCCGTCGTCGTCGATCAGGTAGAGGCCGACGATCTCCGGCTCCTCGCCGCCGTCGAGCGCGAAATTGGGACTGACCAGGTCGCCGCCGGGCGGAACCAGCGTCGAACCGTCGCCCTTGTAGAACCACTCCGGCTGCACGCCGGTCGCGCCCGGCGCCGGCTTGCCGCCTTCGAGTCCGAGCCGGAACATCTTCATCGAGTCAGTCAGCGTCGTCGCGTCGACGAGCGTGCGGTGCATCTTGTCGCGACCTTCCGCCGAGCCGAGATGGGTGAGCCCGGTGCCGGTGACGACGATATGCGCAGGGTCGTCGTGATCGAGCGGGGCCAGCACGCGCTTCTCCTTCAGCGCCGCGGCGAGATCGACCGGCTTGCCGATGCCGCGGTCGGCGACGATCTTGCGCAGCGGCGCGCCTTCGGCGAGCGCCTCGGCGGCGAGGTCGCGCAGGGTGCGCAGGCCCTTGACCAGACGGCTCTCGCCGCGCGCGGTGACGACCAATGCGCGCTTGTCGTTGTCGTCGACGATCTGCGACAGTCTCATGCAATTTTTCCCGGCGCAGCAAGGCGCGCTTCGACCAGCGGCAGGATGCGCGGATCGGTGAAGTCGGCGACGGCGATCGCGGCGCCGCCGGCAAGGAGCTTATCCGGCGGCAACGTCGTCGTCAGCCCGACGACGGCGAGCCCGGCGCCTCGCGCGGCCCTGAGGCCGGACAGGGAATCCTCGAACGCCAGCGAGCGGTCGGGATCCGCGCCGAGGCGTTGCAGCGCGGTCTGGTAGGGCAGCGGGTCGGGCTTGGGGCGCGCCAGCTCCGCGCCGACCACCCATTGCGTCAGGCGTTTGGCGAGACCGAGCGCGCCGAGCACCGCCTCGACATTGGCGCGCGGCGCATTGGTGACGACGGCGCAGCGCAGGCCGCGCCGGGTGGCGAAATCGAGCAGCGCGCCGACGCCGGCGATCGGCTCGATTTCGCCGAGGTCCTCGCGGTAGCGCGCCTCTTTCTCCGCCATCATCGCCGTCTGCTCGGCCGGGCTCAGATGCGGAAGAAAATCGCGGCCGATGGCGGCGTTTTCCGCGCCCTGGATGCGCCGATTGTAGGTTTCCTTGTCGAGGACGATGCCATGCGCGCCGAAAACGCGCTGGAACGCGCGCAGATGCGCGCCGTCGCTGTCGATCAGCGTCCCGTCGAGGTCGAAGAGCAGCGCCGCCGTCACGTTCGTAGCGTCACAGCACCGCGCCGATATGCCAGGGCACGAATTCCGCGTCGCCGTAGCCGAGCGCCTCCGACTTGCTGGGTTCGCCCGAGGCGACGGCGAGGATCTTGGCGAATATCTCCTGGCCCTTCTGCTCGATCGTCACGCCGTCGAGCACGTCGCCGCAGTTGATGTCCATGTCCTCTTCCATGCGGCGGTACATGTCGCTGTTGGTGGCGAGCTTGATCGACGGCGTCGGCTTGCAGCCGAAGGCCGAACCGCGGCCGGTGGTGAAGGCGATGACGTTCGCGCCGCCCGCGACCTGGCCGGTCGCCGAGACCGGATCGTAGCCCGGCGTGTCCATGAAGACGAAGCCCTTGGCGGTCACCGGCTCGGCGTAGCGGTAGACGTCGTTGAGGATTGTCGTGCCGCCCTTGGCCGCGGCGCCGAGCGACTTTTCCAGGATGGTCGTCAGGCCGCCTGCCTTGTTGCCGGGCGAGGGGTTGTTGTTGAGCTCGCCGCCGTTGCGCGCCGCGTAGTCCTGCCACCAGTCGATGAGATCGACGATCTTGCGGCCGATCTCCGGCGTCGCGGCGCGGCGGGTCAGCAGATGCTCGGCGCCGTAGATCTCGGAGGTCTCGGAAAGGATCGCCGTGCCGCCGTTGCGCACCAGGATGTCGACCGCCGCGCCGAGCGCCGGGTTGGCGGTGATGCCGGAATAGCCGTCCGAGCCGCCGCATTGCAGCGCCAGCATCAGCTTGCTCGCCGGCAGCGTCTCACGCTTGGCGGCATTGACGATCGGCAGCATCGCCTTGACCCGTTCGACGCCCGCCTCGACCGATTTGCGCGTGCCGCCGGTCGCCTGGATCGTCAGGGTGTTGAAGAGGTCGCTCTCCTCGAGATTGCGCTCCTCCTTCATCCGGCCGATCTGAAACACCTCGCAGCCGAGGCCGATCATCACCACGCCGGCCATGTTGGGATTGGCGGCGTAACCCCATTGGGTGCGCGCGAGCACGTCGAAGCCTTCGCCCTTGCCCGCCATGCCGCAGCCGGCGCCGTGGACCAAGGCGATGACGCCGTCGACGTTGGGATAGTCGTCGAGGACGCCCGACTTCTCGATCTCGCGCGCGACGAAACGCGCGACCGTCGCCGCGCAATTCACCGACGTGAGGATGCCGACGTAATTGCGCGTCCCCGCCTTGCCGCCTTCGCGGCGGAACCCCTCGAAGGTCGCCTGTTTCTCGACCGGCAGGATCGCCTGAGGCCGCGCGTCCTCGCAGAAGCCGTAGTCGCGCTCGATGTGGCCGACGATACAATTGTGGTCGTGCACCCATTGGCCAGGCGCGATGGCGGCCGACGCGAAGCCGATGATCTGGCCGAACTTTCGCACCGGCTCACCCACGGCGATCGCCGTGACGGCGAACTTGTGGCCCTTGGGCACGCGCTCGCGTGCGACGGGCGCGCCGGCCGGCGCGTCGCCGGGACGGATCTCGTCGACGGTGACCATCACATTGTCCTGCGCGTGCAGGCGAAGGGCGCGCGGCGCGCTCATCGAGATCGCATCCTCGAAAGTTCGCTCAAGTCGAAATCAGCTCGGGCCGCTCGCGCGCGAACGAATCGAACTGCCCGGTCGTCTCGGTGAGATGTCGATCCATCGCGGCGCGCGCTCCTTCGACGTCGCCGGCTGCGATCGCCGCATAGATCGCCGAATGTTCGGCGAGCGTTCCGCGAATGCGCCCCGGCGGCAGCATCAGCAAGCGCCGGACCCGCTCCAGGTGCGCGCGCAAGGCGTCGAGAATCTCGGCGCTGCGCCGCAACCCGAGATGGGTGGTCAGCGACTGGTGAAACCCGACGTCGTACGCGTAGAAACTCACCCGGTCCCCCGCTTCCACCGCCTCGCGCTCGCGCGCGAGGTTATCCTGCAACGCCTCCAGGCCTTCGCGCGGCATGCGCCGCGCCGCCTCGGCCGCCACTTCGCTCTCCAGCGCGCGGCGGACGAACATCCGCTCGCGCACGTCGGCGGCCGAAATGCGCGCGACGAACGAGCCGTGCTGCGGCTCGATCACCACTAGGCTCTCGAAGGCCAGCCGGCTCACCGCCGCCGAGACCGGGAAACGCGACACGCCGAGCCGTTCGCACAGCGCCGACTTGTCGATGGACTCGCCAGGCTCGAGTCGACCCGCCAGAATCGCTTCCTTGAGCTCGTCGTAGACCTGATCGGCCTTGCTGTTGACGCGCTCCCCCATGACACCTATCGACTCCCGGCCACACCGGGAGGCGCCTTCTTGTTGGGCTGGCATGCCAGAAGCTAGTGACCGTACAGCGCCCCGTCAATGACCTGGCGTGGAAACGACTGAAGTACAATGCCGAATGTGGAACTGACCGCTGCGACGACCTTGCCGGCCGATGGCCTCGCCGGCTTGCTGATCGGCAGGGTCTGGCGCCCCGATGCGGGGGGGCCGTCGGTCGTCGTCGCGCGCGACGGCGCGCTCTTCGACATCGCCTCCGCTTTCCCGACCACGCGCGACCTCTGCGAGACGGCCGATCCGGCAGCCGCAGCGCGCGGCGTTGCCGGCGAGCGTCTCGGCGGCGTCGACGAAATCCTCGCCAACACGCCTCCGGACCGGCGCGATCCTGGGCGACCATGGCTGATCGCGCCAATCGACCTGCAGGCGATCAAGGCGGCCGGCGTCACCTTCGCGGCGTCGCTGATCGAGCGGGTCATCGAAGAGCGGGCGCGCGGCGAGCGCGCCGCCGCCGACACGATCCGCGCCGAATTCGTCGGCCGCGTCGGCGTGGACCTTGCGACGATCAAGCCCGGCTCGCCAGCGGCGGAGCGGCTGAAGCAGGCGTTGATCGAAGCGGGCCTGTGGTCGCAATATCTGGAAGTCGGAATCGGCCCCGACGCCGAAATCTTCACTAAGAGCCAGCCGATGTCGGCGGTCGGAACCGGCGCCGACGCCGGCTTCCACGCCGCTTCGGCCTGGAACAACCCCGAGCCTGAGATCGTCGTCGTCGTCAATTCGCGCGGCGCGATCGTCGGCGCGGCGCTCGGCAACGACGTCAACCTGCGCGACTTCGAGGGCCGCTCGGCTCTGCTGCTCGGCAAGGCCAAGGACCAGAACGCCAGTTGCGCGGTCGGACCGTTGCTGCGGCTCATCGACGCAACGTTCTCGCTCGACGACGTGCGCCGCGCCGAGGTCGCGCTCAGCGTCGAAGGCGCGGACGGCTTCCGGCTCGAAGGCGGCTCGTCGATGGCGGCGATCAGCCGCGATCCGGAAGAGCTCGTGCGCCAGCTATTCGACGCGGGGCGCCAGTATCCCGACGGCGCCGCGCTTTTCCTCGGCACGATGTTCGCGCCGGTCGCCGACCGCGACGCGCCGGGAAAGGGATTCACCCACAAACCGGGCGACGTCGTGACGGTCGGCGCCGACAAGCTCGGCCGGCTCGTCAATCGCATGCGCCACAGCCAGGACTGCCCGCCGTGGGACTTTGGCGTCGGCGCGCTGATGCGCAACCTGGCGGCCCGAGGCTTGATTTGAACCGGCGGAGCGGACAGCATCGCCCGAGAGGATCGAAACCGATGAGCGAGACCCACTGGAACTACGTCGGCGGCGAATGGGTCGAAGGCGAAGGCGTTTCCCGCAACATCAATCCTTCGGACACCGACGACGTGGTCGGGCTCTACGCCCAGGCGACCTCGGCCGAGCTTGACGCCGCCGTCGCTGCGGCGAAGGCGGCCTTTCCCGCCTGGTCGCGCGCGGCGCCGCTCGTCCGCCACGACGCGCTGATGCGCATCTCCGCCGGAATCGCCGCCCGGCGCGACGCGCTCGGCGATCTGCTCGCGCGCGAGGAGGGCAAGACGCTGCCCGAGGCGCTGCTCGAGGCGACGCGCACTGCGCAGATCTTCGCCTTCTTCGCCGCCGAGGCGCTGCGCGTTCCCGGCGACCGCTTCCCCAGCGTTCGTCCCGGGGTCGAGGTCGAGGTGACGCGCGAGGGCGTCGGCGTCGTCGGAATCATCTCGCCGTGGAACTACCCGCTGCAGATCCCGGGGTGGAAGACCGCGCCGGCGCTCGCCTACGGCAATACGGTCGTGTTCAAGCCGGCCGACCTCGCCACCGCCTCGGCGCACGCGCTGGCCGAGATCATCGCCGAGGCCGGCCTGCCCGCCGGCGTCTTCAATCTCGTCATGGGCCGCGGGTCGACGGTCGGCCAGGCGCTGCTCGACCACCCCAAGGTCGACGCGGTCACCTTCACCGGCTCGGTCGACACCGGCCGCAAGGTCGCCGCCGCCTGCGCCTCGCGAATGCGCAAGTTCCAGCTCGAGATGGGCGGCAAGAATCCGCTGATCGTGCTCGACGACGCCGACATGAAGACGGCGGTCGACTGTGCGGTCAACGGCGCCTTCTTCTCGACCGGCCAGCGCTGCACCGCGTCGTCGCGGCTGATCGTCACCGAGGGGATCTACAATCGCTTCGCCGAAGCGATGGCCGAGCGCATGCGCGCGCTCGTCGTCGATGACGCGCGCAAGGCTGGCGTCGACCTCGGTCCGGCGGTCGACCAGACCCAGCTCGACCAGGACTTCGCCTATGTGAAGATCGGCAAGGACGAAGGCGCGAAGCTCAAGCTCGGCGGCGAGCGGCTGAACCGCGCGACGCCCGGCTATTACATGGCGCCGGCCCTGTTCGTCGACGCCGACAACGCCATGCGCATTTCGCGCGAGGAGATCTTCGGCCCGATCGCGGCGATGATCCCGGCGCGAGACTACGAGCACGCGCTGGCGATCGCCAACGACACCGAATTCGGCCTGTGCGGCGGCCTCGTCACGACCAGCCTCAAGTATGCGCAGCACTTCAAGCGCAACGCCGAGGTCGGGATGGCGATGGTCAACCTGCCGACCGCCGGCGTCGATTTCCACGCGCCGTTCGGGGGGCGCAAGGCCTCGAGCCTCGGCTCGCGCGAGCAGGGCCGCTACGCGGTCGAGTTCTACACGACGGTCAAGACGGCCTACACGCCGGCGTGACTGGCCGAGGGGCGAAGGGGCGAAGGGGGAAACGCGAGGATGATTCTGGTATCGGGCGAAGCGCTGATCGATCTCATTCCGGTCGCCGACGAGCACGGTCGCTACGACGCGGTGCGCGGCGGCTCGCCCTATAATGTCGCGATCGGCTTGGCGCGGCTCGGCGAACCGACCGCGTTCGTGTCGCGGCTGTCGACCGACGCCAACGGCGAATCGCAGGCGGCGGCGCTCGCCGCCGACGGCGTCGACTTGAGCCTCGCCGAACGGGTCGCGCAGCCCACGACGCTCGCCTTCGTCATGCGCGGCACGGCGCAGACCGGCTCGCGCTATTCGTTCTATCTCGACGCGACCAATTTCGACGGCGCGTGGCCCTTCCCCAAGGTCTGGCCGGTGAAGGCGCGCCACCTGCACGTCGGCTCGATCTCGGCCGTCGACCCGCGCCACGGCGAGAGCGTGGTCGCCGCGCTCGCCCGCGCCAAGGGGGCGGTGACGACCAGCTTCGACCCCAACATCCGTCCGCTGGTGACGCCCGACCGCAAGAGCGTCGTCCCCCTGGTCGAGCGCCAGGCGGCGCTGGCGACCGTCGCCAAGGCGAGCGAGGAAGACCTCGAATGGCTCTACCCCGGCCGACCGATCGAGGAGACGCTGAAGGTCTGGTCGAGGCTTGGGCCGCGCTTCTGCGTGGCGACGTTCGGCGTCAAGGGCGCCGTCGCCTATTTCGACGGCGAGCGGCTGGCGGTCGAGGCGCCCCGGGTCAAGGTGGTCGACACCGTCGGGGCGGGCGACAGCTTCATGTCGGCGCTGCTGGCGGCGATGGACAGCGACGGGGCGCTCGGGGCCGGCGCGACGCCGAGCCGCGACCGCCTCGCCGCCTGGCTCGCCTTCGCCGCCGCCGCGGCGGCCCTCACCTGCACCCGCAAGGGCTCGGATCCGCCGACCCGCAAGGACATGGCGGCGCTCGGCTTCGCCTGAGCGACCGGATCGGACCAAGGGCGTAGGGCGGACGCGTTGCGCGGGCCCGAGCGCGCGGCTAAAAGGCCCTGGGCCCCGCGCAACCGGACATCCGACGATGGCATCGAACGATCCGACCTCGCCTTCCCCTGCCGCGCGGCCGCTGTCTCCGCACCTTGGCATCTATCGCTTCACCCTGACGATGGCGATGTCGATCGCCCACCGCATCACCGGGGCCGGGCTCTATCTCGGCGCGCTGTTGTTGGCTTGGTTCCTGCTCGCCGCCTCGATGGACGCAACGGCCTTCTCCCACTTTTCCGGATTCATACAGTCTTTCTTCGGTCGGTTGATCCTGTTCGGCTTCACCTGGGCGCTGTTCCACCACCTGCTCGGCGGCGTGCGGCATTTGATCATGGACGCCGGCTACGGCATGGACGATCCCGAGCGCGAACAGCTCGCCGTGGCGAACCTGGTCGGCGGCTTCGCGCTGACGCTGGTCGTCTGGGCGATCGCCTACGCGGCGCGATGAGGGAGCGGCGACGATGAGCGAATCCGACAAGTCCCTGCGCAGCGCACTCGGCCGCGCCCGCTACCTCGGTTCCGCGCGCCGCGGCGCGGCGGACGCGTGGCTGACCCATGTCTCGGCGGCGGCGCTGGTCGTTCTGGCGTCCGCCTTCGTGCTGACGATGCTGACGCTGCTCGACAAGGACTACAACGCCGTCAGGGCCGAACTCGGCCATCCGATTCCCGCGATCATCGTGCTGCTGTTTGCGACGGTCGCCACCTTCCATATGCACCTCGGCATGCGCTCGATCATCCTCGACTATGTCCACGGCCGCGCGCGCGAATGGGCGCTGATCGGCAACATCTGTTTCGCCGGCGCCGTCGCGATCGCCTGCGTCTACGCGGTGCTGCGCATCGGCTTCGTCTGATCGAATCGAAAGGGCTCGAACCGAGATGGCTAACGGCTCCCCCGGCCCCAGCGCCGCCGCGCACGGCGGCAAGGCCTATCCGATCACCGACCACACGTTCGATGTGGTGGTGGTCGGCGCCGGCGGCGCGGGCTTGCGCGCCTCGGTCGGCTGCGCCCAGGCGGGGCTGAAGACCGCCTGCATCAGCAAGGTCTTCCCCACCCGCTCGCACACCGTCGCGGCGCAGGGCGGCATTTCCGCGTCGCTCGGCAACATGGGGCCGGACGACTGGCGCTGGCATATGTACGACACCGTCAAGGGCTCCGACTGGCTCGGCGACCAGGACGCGATCGAATATCTCTGCCGCAACGCGCCCGCCGCGGTCTACGAGCTCGACCACTGGGGCGTGCCGTTCTCGCGCACCGAGGAAGGCAAGATCTACCAGCGGCCGTTCGGCGGGATGACGACCGAATTCGGCAAGGGCGTCGCCCAGCGCACCTGCGCCGCCGCCGACCGCACCGGCCACGCGATCCTGCACACGCTCTACGGCCAGGCGCTGAAGGCGAAGTGCGAGTTCTTCATCGAATATTTCGCCATCGACCTGATTCGCGACGACGAGGGCCGCGTGCGTGGGCTCGTCTGCCTCAAGCTGGACGACGGCACCATCCACCGCTTCCGCGGCCAGACGACGATCCTGGCGACCGGCGGCTACGGCCGCGCCTATTTCTCGGCGACCAGCGCCCACACCTGCACCGGCGACGGCAACGCGATGGCGCTGCGGGCCGGGATCGCGCTGCAGGACATGGAGTTCGT
>PLRT01000028.1:0-345 GCA_003164915.1 Hyphomicrobiales bacterium
ACGTCTTTGGCGGACATGGTTTTCGTTCCAATGTTTGAGTGGTGGGCAGCGTCGTTCAGGTGGCCTTCTTGGCAGGGGTCGCGCGTTCGATCACGCCGAGGATGTCGGATTCTTTCATGATCAGCAGATCTTCGCCGTCGATCTTGACCTCGGAGCCAGACCATTTTCCAAACAGCACGCGGTCGCCGGCTTTGACCTCGAGCGCGATGAGCTTGCCGCTCTCGTCGCGCGCGCCGGGGCCGACAGCGACGACTTCGCCCTCTTGTGGCTTCTCCTTGACGGTGTCTGGAATGAGGATTCCGCCTTTCGTCTTGTCCTCTCCCTCAATGCGACGGATCACGACGC
>PLRT01000028.1:351-933 GCA_003164915.1 Hyphomicrobiales bacterium
AGAGTGCTAATCGACGTTGCTAACCGCCACTCGTCGTCAATGCCTGCGATGAGCGGCGGGGCGGCGGCGAAGGTCAGCTGCTCGGACATTCCAAATTCGACACGACCATGCTCAACCTTCGGGTGTTGGCGGCGGCGACGAAGACGATCCAGGCGGTGGCGTCGTTTCATCGCGATTGCAAAATCGGCGGGGCACATGGGTGCAAAGTCTGCANNTCATATTATCTACTTCTATTGAGACCAGGGCCGAAATCACCGCGCCGAAAGCCACCGCGCAGATGTGCCAACGCGCGCCACGGGGCCCGCGCAAATTGCAGGACAACCTAACTTGCTGGTCGAACGGGTCGTGGAGCCCGAGCCCTGCGCCTGCGACAAATGCGGTGGCCTTCGGCTGCACAAGCTTGGCGAGGTCGCCTCCAAGACGCTTGAATGCGAGCCGAGGCGCTGGAAGATCATCGAGCGCTTGCGCGAGAAGTTCGCCTGCCGCGACTGCAATGGCGTAACCGAACCGCCGGCGCCGTCGCATCCGATTCCGCGCGGCTTCGCCGGCCCAAGCCGGCTCGCCATGATCCTGGTCGGCAAG
>PLRT01000028.1:968-1899 GCA_003164915.1 Hyphomicrobiales bacterium
TTTCGGCGGCGCGGATCTCCTTCGCCCATACGTTCGCAATCGTGGAAGGCGCGCAGCTTTCGGACCCACCCGAGCCGCGGCGGAATGCTGTGGGCTACTGACATTTCGCGCCCATTCTCGGTCGGCGGAGGTATCAATCGACGTGGGGCTGATCGGCCTCCCATTTGTCACAGCAGATTCCGCACCGCACTCAACAGCGACTTTAGCCCCAGCTGAACACCTTGGTGCGCGCCGGCGGCCAACAAATCCGCGTCAACGCTCATTCGGCCTGAGTAGTTTCCGAGCCTCCCCGAGAGTTCATGGTTATGTGAACTTCGCTTCCGCACCGCGAAGCCCGCAACGCGATCCCAACGCGGGAGGAACCCAGATGCCGAAGCGTTTCCTAGTGACCGCAGCTGACGCTCCGGCTGTCATCGTGCGCAAATGCTGCGAAGTTCGGCCGCTCGGCTGAAGTGCAGAAGGGATCGTTGATTTCACCTCAACGAACTCATGATTTTGCGCACATTGATTCCTGGATTTCCATTGCCTAACTCTCGGCGACAGGTCGGGTCTGCTGCGACCGTCGCTCCACCGCTTGAGGACGTTCCATGCATGTGGCCGATCATGACCGTTACGACGGTCGCGAATATCGTCCCGTCGGCCGCTCTGGCCTGAAGCTGCCGCCAATTTCGCTCGGTCTCTGGCAGAACTTTGGCGGCGTCGACGTTTTCGAAACTGGCCGCGCCGTCGTCCGCCGGGCTTTCGACCGCGGCGTCACCCACTTTGATCTCGCCAACAACTACGGGCCGCCCTATGGCTCAGCCGAGGAGACCCTCGGGCTGATCTTGGAGAGGGATTTTCGAAGTTACCGCGACGAGATGATCATCTCCTCCAAAGCCGGCTGGGACATGTGGCCCGGTCCTTACGGCATCGGCGGCTCGCGCAAATACCT
>PLRT01000028.1:1922-10594 GCA_003164915.1 Hyphomicrobiales bacterium
CGCACGCGCGAGGCGGCGCGCGTCCTCAAGGACGAAGGCGTGCCGCTGCTCATCCACCAACCGTCCTATTCCATGCTCAACCGTTGGGTCGAGGACGGGCTTCTCGACACGCTCGCCGATCTCGGCGTCGGCTGCATCGCTTTTTCAGCGCTCGCCCAGGGGCTTCTCACCAACAAGTATCTCAATGGCGTTCCCGCCGACGCGCGCGCCGCCAAGGAGGGGTCGTTCAAAAGCACCGTACTCTCGGCAGACAACCTCGCCCGCGTGCGCGCCCTCGACGGCTTCGCCCAAAACCGGGGCCAGTCGCTGGCTCAGATGGCCATCGCCTGGGTCTTGCGCGATCCGCGCGTCACCTCGGCGCTTATCGGCGCCCACTCGGTGGCCCAGCTCGACGATTCGCTCAAGGCTCTCGACAATCTCGCTTTCACCGTGGAGGAACTCGCCGCCATCGACCAGCACGCCACGGAAGGCGGCGTCGATCTGTGGCGGTCGCAGTCGCGGCTTCTTTAGAGCGCGTTGCAGCTAGGCCGAAGCAGCGGCGCTGCGTTCCTTCTTCCCGCTTACGGGGAGAAGGTCAGGTCAAGGGACCCGGGTGATTGTCCGCGATGGAGCGGTTGATCGGAGAGAGCGGATTGCTGCGCTGCCGCTTCGAGGTGAATGCAACTCGCTCCAGGAGAATGCGGCGCGCCCAAGCCACGCCTCGTTCAAAATCGCGTGACTTTGATGTCGCGCTGGGCATCGTCGCCGCTAACCGGCTATCCGAGCGGCGATATGTCCGTCAGCTTGCGTATTGAAGACACCCTCCCCCAACCCCGTTCGAATATCGACCGCCCCGGCGTTGCCGCGCTCGTCGTCGGGACCGCGATCACCGCCTGGTCGGGCGTGCTGGCCCACTTTCTCGATGTCGGACCGCTCGCCGGTGGAGCTTGGCGCATGGCGCTCGCCGTGCCGGCGCTGGCGGCGTGGGCGAAACTGGCGCAACGCGGACGGGGCGGCGGCGCCAAACTCAGGCCTTCCGCCGGACTGTTGATCCTCGCCGGCCTCGCCTTCGCGGTGAACATCGGCTCGTTCCACATCTCGCTGACCGGCACGACCGTCGCCAACGCCGGCTTCATCGGCGCAGTCGGACCGATCATCACCGTCGTCGGCGGCGCGCTGTTCTTTCGCGAACGCGCGCGCTCCCGCGTGTGGCTCGCGCTCGGCCTTGCGCTTTGCGGCGCTTGGGTGATGGCCGGGATGCTCGCGCCCTCTCACGTCGGCTTCGGCGACGCCTTCGCGCTTTCGGCGTCGATCGCCTACGGCAGCTATCTGCTTGTGATCAAGCGGCTGCGCGACCGGCTCGACGGCGTGACGGCGACATTGTGGTCGGCGGCGGTCTCAGCCATCGTCCTCGCCGCCGCCGCCTGGCTGCACGGCGAGAAGATGATCCCGACGAGCGCGTTCGGCTGGATGATCGTCGTGCTGCTCGCCTTGGTCGTCCACGCCATGGGACAGGGGCTGACTTCGGTGGCGATGGGTCGCGCGCCGGTCGGGCTGGTCGCGCTGGTGATCCTCGCTCAGCCGCCGTTCTCGGCGCTGTTCGCCTGGCTCGTGCTCGGCGAGGTGATGACGCCGCTGCAGATCGCCGGCGGTGCGATCATTCTCGCCGCTGTGCTGTTGTCGGGGCCGCCTACGGCTTCTCCCAGCCGCTGCTCTTCGCCGAGCGGAACGCCGCGTCGATGACGCGCATGTTGGCGATCGCGTCCTCGATCGGCGCTTGGCCGAGCACGGCGCGCGAGAAGGCGTCGCCCTGCAGGGTGTACCGCGGGGCGCGCTGGCCATGTTCGATTCCCGGTTTGTGAATCCAACGCGGCCGAGGGCCGACTAATTCAGGTGTCCGCCGTTTCACGCGAACTTCGATTTGGGTGGGACACTTGCCCGAGAAAGCGTAATGACGCCATGGGAACGATCTGTGTCCCACCAGCAGCTAACTAATTGCGTTCATTGAAAAATGGCAGCCCGCCCCTGGGCACCATCACACATAAGCTATTGATTTAACTCTATTTTTTTGTCCCAGGTGGCATCCCCGCGCCAGCAACAGCACTTCGTCTGCACGACCGCACCTTGCCTTCTGGCGACATCCGCCGCGTCCTCGAAATGGCGATGGACGATCTGACGGACGAGGAAGTCTGTAAGCAAGCCTGTAGTCCGAGCGCGAGGTCGTCATTAAGCGGTTCACGGCGCAACTGGAACTGGCTGGCGTTCGGCCCCCTCGACAGGGTTCCCGTATCGAAGACGCGATAGACTGGCCAAAGCGGCCACGAAGGCGAACAAGGCGGCGACAATGAGAGCGATCAACTCGGCATGAACCGCGAAACGAAACGCGATTGCCGCAATCGTCGCGCCGGTCGTTTGACCGATGAGCCTCGAGGTTGCAAGCATTCCACCCGCCGCGCCGCTTCGCCGCATTGGAGCCGCTGACAGCATCGTTCGATTGTTCGGCGACTGGAAGAAACCGAAACCCAGCCCGCAGATCGCCATCAATCCCGCAAGCGGCAACGATGTCGTCTCTGCGGGCAGAAGGCCCATTGAAAGCAGCCCGAACCCGAAAATCGTGAGCCCTGCCGCACTGAGGATCGCCGCTGGAAACCTATCCGCCAGTTGTCCCGCGATAAACGCCGCGACACCAGCGGCAACAGGCCAAGGCGTCATCAAGAGCCCGGTCTCGACCTGGCTCCGATGCAAGATGCCTTGCAAGTAGAAGGGCAACGAAACGAAAGCCAACATTTGAGCGCTGAACGAGGCGATCGACGTCACGACCGACATCGCGAACAGCTTGTTCTTCAGGAGGTCAACCGGCGCCAGAGGCCTCGCCTGGGCATTGGATCGCCATATCAGCGCGGCGCCGGCGAGCGCCGCCAACACGAGTTCAGCAGAGCCGAACCACGCGTCGCCGCCACGGGTGAGCGCATCGACGCCTGTGAACCCAAGTCCAAACGTCAAAATATTCAGGCAGGTGCTGATGAGATCGAACTCTCCCTCCTTTGGGTTGGCCGGCAGTGATTTGCGCCCTACGAAGAACGCTACGACGCCGATGGGAACATTGATCGCAAACAGCCATTCCCATGGCCCCAACGCCAGCACGCCCGAAGCGACGGTTGGTCCGAACGCCGCGGCGGCAGAGACGACGAGCGCGTTTAGTCCGACGCCGCGGCCTAGCAAGTTCGACGGGTATGTAAACCGCAGAAGGGCGCCGTTGACGCTCATGATTCCCGCGGCTCCCAGCCCTTGGATCACGCGCGCGAGAATGAGCATCGGCAGACTTTGAGAGAGCGCGCAAGCCGCCGAAGCGACCGTAAAAGCAATGATGCCGCCCAGAAATACGCGGCGATAGCCTATTTCTTCGCCGAGTGCCGCCAGCGGCAGCAGGGAGACGACGATGGCCAGTTGATAGCCATTCACGACCCACACAGCGTAAGCGGGAGTGGCCGAAAGCTCTCGCGCGATCGTCGGCAGCGCCACGTTGGCGATTGCCCCGTCGAGCACCGCCATAATCAGACCCAGCCAGATCGCGAGAGCCGACCAGTACCGTGCGGGGCTCGGCATGCCGGCAAAATCAGCCATCAGTCCTCCGTTTTGGCGAGGCGGAATCGCGTCGGTCGATCTGGCGCGTGAATCGAGCCTGCAAATTGACCCCGACCGATTCGCTTACTCCAATGCCCTACAGCGCCGATCAGCGTCGAGACCCTCCGTTTCACGCCACGACGTCCCGGGGCATGTTCGGCGCAGACCGTTCCGGCGGCATAACATTTCGCGCGACGGCCGCGCCGTCGTCGACGGCGGACTTCGACGCGCAATCCTCGACATCGCTTCCATTTCACGGGTGTCACAGTTGGACGGCCTTTTCACGCGCCAATCATTTCAGTCCGCTGGTCAAGGCGATGCACGCTCCCAATGTGACGACGGAGATGAGTGTGCTGATCAGGATCGTCGCGTCGGATTCGTCGGTGTAGACCTTGTATTCCACCGCGAACATCGCGGTCATCGACGCGGTCGGCAGGGCGCCCAACAGGATCATCTCGCGTCGATATACGCCGGTCACGCCGAGCAGAATGGCCAACCCCCACATTGCAAGGGGCTGGGCCAGAATCTTGAAGACGATGTTCACCACCGCCGGTAGGCCGATGCGAAGCTTCTGGCCGCTCAGCACCAGACCCAGCGCGAACAGCGCGACGCCCGATGTCGCCTCGCCGATCAGGTTGAATGACTTTTCGCCCAAGGCCGGCAGCGGGATCTGCGCTACCGCCATCACGATTCCCACGAGCGGCGCCCAGACGAGCGGCTGTTTGACCGCCCCCAAGAGGGAGCTCCAGACCACCGAGGCGCCGTGCTTCTTCTTTTGACTGGGGCTGCCGGCTTCGAGCAGCGTCAGCGTCAGCGGCAACAGCACGAAGCTGGATATCAGATTGCCGATCACGACGGACAACACCGCGGACGCGCCGATCACCGCGGTTAGCACCGGCACGCCCATGAACGCCATGTTGGGGAAGGCGCTATTGAGCGCCTGCAACGAACTCGCGGCGATAGGTTTACGGAAAACGGCGAGCGAGAGCGCCAGGGCGATCAGGTAGATCGCGAGCAGGCCGATCGCGATCCCGACAAAGAACGGCCAGTTCTCGAGTTCCTTCAGCGTCATCTTCGCGGTCGCCGCGAACAGCAGCGCTGGTAGGCAGAAGTCCAAAGCCAGGGTGGCAAGAACGCCGCTGTTCTCGGGCTTGATAAGGCCGAGCCGCCCGGCCAGCATCCCCAGCAGGATGACAAAGGCGACCGGCACGAGCGCATCGAGAATCATCGGCAGAGACGACAACATGGCGCTTTCTGACCCCTGTGGGAGATCGATACGGCCAGCCGCCGCGCCTGGCGTTGGCGCGGCGGCTGCGGTCGCATCCGGTCAGTGGCGCCCGATTGCCGGCTCGGCGTATTGCGGCTTGTAGAGCAGCGACTGCACCCAGGCCGCCACGTCGGCCGGCTTATCGACGCGCGCCAGGCCGAGCTCAAAGACCTTGTTGGCGACGGCGACGGCGGTTTTCACCTCGACCGCAAGGATGTCTTTTTGCGGCGGGAACAGCATCCCCTTCGCCAGTCCGTCGTGATCGACTTGCGCCGCCAATGCCTTCGCGGCTTCGACGAATAGGGCGTCGGGCGCCCGCTTGGCTTCGGTGGCGAATATGGCCAGTCCCATCGCCGGATAGATATAGAAGTTGTTGGCCTGTCCGGGCCGATACGTCTTGCCGTTCAGTTTCACCGGCGGAAACTGCACGCCGCCGGCGAACNNCCGCCGACGGTGCTGACGCCGATCAGGATCGTCGGCTTGATCGACGCGATCGCCTCGAGAATTTTCTTGGTCGGCGCGTGCGGATGCACGTAGCGCTGCTGGTCCGGCGTCAGACGAGTGCGCAACGGTTCGATCAGCCCGTCTAAGTCGAACAGCGAGATGCGCTCTCGCGCGGCGGCTTCCGACAGCCCTTCGAGTTCCATCGCGGCGACCAGGGTATTGGCGATGCCGATGGCGGCGGAACCGGCGCCGAAGAACAAGACTCGCTGATCCTCCAGCTTTCCTTTGGTGATCTTCAGCGCGTTGTAAACGCCCGCCAGAACCACGCTGCCCGTCCCCTGGATGTCGTCGTTGTAGCAACAGATCCTGTTCGTGTACTTCTTCAGCAAGCGCTCTGCGTCCGTGCCCTTCCAGTCCTCGAAATGCAGGCAGCATTTGGGATAGAGCTGCTGGACCGCTTCGACGAATTCCTCGAAAAAGCTGTCGAGATCGGCGGTCGACGCCCGCTTCTGTCGCAGACCGAGATAGAACGGATCGGCGCGCAGCTTCTCGTTTTCGGTTCCGCAGTCCAGCAACACCGGCAGCAGTCCGCCCGGCGGCACGCCCGCACACGCGGTGTAGAGTTGCAGCTTGCCGATCGGAATGCCCATTCCGTTGGCGCCGATGTCGCCCAGGCCGAGGATGCGGCCGCCCGTGCTGACACAGATGACGCGGACGTCCTTCTCTGGCCAGTTCGAGAGCACGTCCTTGACCTTGCCGCGCTGCGCGATGGACATGTAGATCCCGTTCGGCTTGCGATAGATTTCGCCGAATTCGAGACAGGCGGCGGCGATCGTCGGGTCGTACATGATCGGAATGAAGCGCGCCGGATCGCTGGCGACGACCTTGAAGAAAAGCGTCTGGTTGTCGTCCGATAGCTGCATGAGATAGATGTAGCGCTCGATATCGCTATCCTTCTTGTCGAGCTGCCACAGGCAGCGCTTCAGTTGCGCGTCTAGGGTCTCGATGGCCGACGGCAGCAGCCCGGTGAGGCCCTCGGCATCCCGCTCTTGCTGCGTGAATGCGGTGGACTTGTTCGTCGTGCTGTCGTGCAGAAGGGCAATTCCGTGTNNAGGCTCGGAATTTACTTAGGTGGGTCGTTCGCAAGAAACGCGCCTTCCGGTCAGAAGGCATACCGAGCGGCCGGCTCGGTTATCGGCGACCGGAGAGATGGATGGAATGCGCCCTCTGCTGCCGCTCCCGGTCATGGAGGCGTTTCTCAAAAGCGGACGCGAGACTGCCAAGACGATTTCGGAAACCACGAGTGTAGAAACTATCGGGACCGTGACGGCCAAGCGCCTTCGACGCGGGCGCCGGCGGTTCATGAATCTTGCTCATAGCCGCGTGCGCGTTCTAGCGCCTCATCGGTAGCGCCCGCACACCTTAAATGCATCGGTGATCTCGAACGTAATGCGGCGCAGGGTCCGAACGCCGATCGGCGCGCCAAGCATCTGGCGAAGTTGAGTTGAGCGGGCTCATTAGGTCGAGTCGCGTCACAATCCGCGACGCACACGCTCCTTGAGTAGATTCCGAGCCTGGGCGCGACGATGTGCAAATGTTCTGGTCGACCTTGCGGCTAGGTCGGTCCTCACATGCGTCTTTAGGGCGGAGGCGTCGATTGCACGACCGCCCGCTCGAACTGCCGCAATTGGACGAGGATGCGCCATGGTCACGAAGGCTTTGGGTTACGCCACGCATTCGGCGCAGGACAGGCTGGCGCCGTGGAGCTTTGGTCGTCGCGATCCGCGCGCCGACGACGTTGTCATCGAGATCCTTTTCTGCGGCGTATGCCATTCCGACATCCACAACGTCCGCAATGACTGGGGCGGAGCCAGCTACCCGATGGTCCCCGGCCATGAGATCATCGGCAGAGTTGCCAACGTCGGGTCGAAGGTCACCCGATTCAAGGCGGGAGACACGGTCGGCGTCGGCTGCATGGTCGATTCCTGCCAGCACTGCAAACCCTGCCTGCGCGGGCTGGAGCAATATTGCGAAGAAGGTTCGACCTACACCTACAACGGCATCGACCGCCGCGACCGCATGCCGACCTACGGCGGCTATTCGGATAAGATCGTCGTAACCGACAAATTCGTCCTCAAGATTCCGCAAGGCATAGAACTCAGCGGCGCCGCGCCGCTTCTCTGCGCTGGCATCACCACCTGGTCGCCGCTGCGCCATTGGAAGGTCGGAAAGAGCAGCCAGGTGGCGGTGGTTGGCCTCGGCGGTCTCGGCCACATGGGCTTGAAGCTCGCCAAGGCTTTGGGCGCGGAAGTCACCCTGTTCAGTCGTTCGCCCGGCAAGGAAGCCGACGCGCGTCGGCTAGGCGCCAACAAAGTCGTGATCTCGACCGACGCCGCGCAGATGGCGTCGGTCGCGGGCCGGTTCGACCTGATCGTCGACACCGTGCCGATGATCCATGACGTCAACCCCTATTTGCCGACTTTGACGCTCGACGGGACATTGGTGCTGGTCGGCTATCTCGGCGATCTCAATCCGATGTTGAACACGGTCCCGATGATCATGGGGCGCAAGTCGGTCGCCGGCTCGCTCATCGGCGGCATCGCCGAGACGCAGGAACTACTCGATTTTTGTGGCAAGCACGCCATCGCCTCCGACGTCGAAGTCATCCGGATCCAGGAGGTCAACGAGGCCTTCGAGCGCATGCTGCGCAGCGACGTGAAATATCGCTTCGTCATCGACATGGCGTCGCTAAAGGCCTGAGCCACTTGATGGAGAGAATCATGGAGATCAAACGAAACGGCTCGCAGCTTTCCAGCAAGGGACCCGCCGAATGGTTCACCGGCACGGTTCGCGTCGATCCGTTGTTCAACGCGCCGGCGCCGGCGCGCGTTGGCGGCGCTCTCGTCACGTTCGAACCGGGGGCCAGGACCGCTTGGCACACCCACCCGCTCGGCCAGACGTTGATCGTCACCGTCGGGTCCGGTCTGGTCCAGCGAAACTGTGGGCCGATCGAGGAAATCCGCCCCGGCGATGTCATCTGGTTCGCTCCCGACGAGAAGCATTGGCATGGCGCCGCGCCTACAACCGCAATGACCCACATCGCCGTCCAGGAGGCGATCGACGGCAAGGCGGTCGACTGGATGGAGCACGTCACGGACGCGCAGTACGCGGCCGGACGCAGCCAACTTGGAAAGGCGGAGGCCGTCCGATGACCAACAAGCCCGCCGCCTTCCGCAGTCCCTTCGCCGATGTGGCGCCGGCGCTCGCCGTCTACACCGATGACGTGCTCTTTGGCGATGTCTGGAAACGGCCCGGCCTATCGCCGCGCGACCGCAGCCTCATCACCGTGGCGAGTTTG
>PLRT01000028.1:10674-11024 GCA_003164915.1 Hyphomicrobiales bacterium
AGAAAGCGATGATCGGCTTGATCCGAACAGCGGTCGAGCGCGGCGTCACTTTTTACGATACCGCCGAGGTCTATGGCCCGTTCACTAACGAGGAACTCGTGGGCGAGGCGCTGGAGCCGTTCCGGAATAAGGTCATCATTGCCACCAAGTTTGGCTACGACCTCGGTCCCGGCGGTTCGGGCGGCCTCAACAGCCGCCCCGAACGCATCCAGTTAGCGGCGGAAGAGTCGCTGAAGCGGCTGCGGGTCGAGGCGATCGACCTCTACTATCAGCATCGCGTAGATCCTAGCGTGCCGATCGAAGACGTCGCCGGCGCGGTGAAGGAGCTAATCGCACAAGGCAAGGTCAAG
>PLRT01000108.1 GCA_003164915.1 Hyphomicrobiales bacterium
GCGGCGCCGGCCAGCCGGCGGCGCGCGCCGCCTCCTCGGCCTTGCGCGCGGCGATCAGCGCCGAGTCGACCCGCGACATCTGCCCGGCGCCGACGCCGACGGTCGCGCCGTCGCGCGCGTAGACGATCGCGTTCGACTTGACGTGCTTGCACACCCGCCAGGCGAAGGCGAGATCGGCGAGTTCGGCCGCGGTCGGCGCGCGCTTGGTGACGACCTTCAACGTCGTCGGATCGAGCGCGCCCGCGTCGCGGTCTTGCACCAGCAGGCCGCCGGCCACCGAACGCACGCTCGCGGTCGCCGCGCGCGGGTCGGGCAGAGCGCCGGCGACCAGCAGGCGCAGGTTTTTCTTCGTCGCGACGATCGCGGCGGCCTCGTCGTCGACCGCCGGCGCGATGATCACCTCGGTGAAGATCTCGACGATCTTGCGCGCCGCCGCCGCGTCGAGCTTGCGGTTGAGCGCGACGACGCCGCCATAGGCCGAAACGGGATCGCACGACAGCGCCTTCTCGTAGGCTTCGAGCAGGGTCGCGCCAACCGCGACGCCGCACGGGTTGGCGTGTTTGATGATCGCCGCCGCCGCCGTTTCGGCAGGATCGAATTCGGCGACCAGTTCGTAGGCCGCGTCGGTGTCGTTGAGGTTGTTGTACGAAAGCGCCTTGCCTTGGAGCTGGCGGGCCGTAGCGACGCCGGGCCGGGATTCGGGGCCGACGTAGAAGGCGGCGCTCTGGTGCGGGTTCTCGCCGTAGCGCAACGCGCTGGCGAGCTTGCCGCCGAACGCGCGCCAGGCCGGCGCGCGCTCGCCGATCTCGTGCGCGAACCAGTTGGAGATCGCCGCGTCGTAGGCGGCGGTGCGCGCGAACGCCTTCTGCGCCAGCTTGCGGCGGAAGGCGAGCCGCGTCGCGCCGCCGTTGATCGCCAGCTCCTCGAGCAAGGACGCGTAGTCCGCGACGTCGACGATCACGGCGACGTCGCCGTGGTTCTTGGCGGCGGCGCGAATCATCGCCGGCCCGCCGATGTCGATGTTCTCGATCATCTCGTCGAACGGCGCGGCGCGGCGAAGCGCGTCCTCGAACGGATAGAGATTGACGATCAGCAGGTCGATCGGGACGATGCCGTTGGCGATCATCGCCGCCTGGTGGGCGGGCTCGCCGCGGATCGCCAGCAGGCCGCCGTGCACACGCGGGTGCAGCGTCTTCAGCCGTCCGTCCATCATCTCGGGAAAGCCGGTCAGATTGGCGACGTCGGCGACCTGGAGGCCCGCCTTGGCCAGCGCCGAGGCCGTGCCGCCGGTCGAAACGAGCTCGATCCCGCGCGCTTCCAGCGCCCTGCCCAGTTCGACGAGGCCGGTCTTGTCGGAAACCGAGATCAGGGCGCGACCGATCGGCGCGAGGTCAAGGGCCATTTTGCGGGCTCGCTGGCTGGGGAGACGGATTTCGGCCGCGCCTTATCATGCTTTCGCCCGCGCCGGAACTCGCCTTCGCGGCTCAAAGGATGAGCAGAAAATCCAAGGCGACGGTCTCCCAGCGCTTGTCGCCGCGGTCGCTGACCGCGGTGGGCGCGTGAGCGCCTCATGTGAAAGGCGGCGGCGGCTGAAAGGGCCGCGGTCAGCGACCGCGGCTACAGATTCTCAAGGTCGGCGTTGCAGGCGCGCGGCGAAAAAGCCGTCGAGGCCGGAGAGGCGCGGCTCGGCGGCCTGCAGATGGCATGGCAGGGCGCGCAGCTCGCCCGCCGGATTGAGGCATTCGCTCATCCCGCCGATCTCGGAGGCCGCGATGGGGACGCGGCGCACGTCGGGATTGCGCCGGACGAGCGCGGCGATCTGCGCCTCGCCTTCCTCCGGTTCGAGCGAACAGGTGCAGTAGACGATGATCCCGCCCGGCCTGGTCAGCGCCACCGCCTTGTCGATCAGCTTGGCCTGCAGCTCGCCGAGCGTCGCGATGTCGCCCTGGCGCTTGGTCCAGGCGACGTCGGGATGACGTCGGATCGTCCCGGTCGCCGCGCAGGGCGCGTCGATNNTCGAAATTGGCGGCGAGGCGCTTGAGCCGCTCGGCCGAACGGTCGACCGCCGTCACCTTTGCGCCCGCGGCGGCGAGCTGGGCGCTCTTGCCGCCCGGCGCGGCGCAGAGATCGACGATTCGCGCCCCCGGCGTCGCATCGAGCAGGCGGGCGGGGATCGCCGCCGCCGCGTCCTGCACCCACCATTCTCCGTCGGCGTAGCCGGGAAGCTCGACGATCGGCGCATGGGTCGAAAGGCGCACCGAGCCGGTCGGCAGGACGGTCCCGTCGAGCCGAAGCGCCCAATCGTCGGGGTCGCACTTGACGGAGAGGTCGAGCGTCGGCTCGTCGCGATGGGCGCGAGCGATCCGGCGTGCGGTCTCTTCGCCGTAAATCGCCTTCCAGCGCTGGGCGAGCCATTGCGGCGTGTCGTCGTCCAACGGGTCGCTCGCGGCGAGGCTCTCGTCCTTGCCGCGCGCCACGTTGCGCAGCACGGCGTTGACCAGCGCGGCGAACGGCGCGGCGCCGGCGTCGAGCCGGGTCGCCTTGACGGCGAGATCGACCGCGGCGCGATCGGGCGTGTCGAGGAACAGGATCTGCGCCGCCGCGGCGATCAGGATCCATTCGAGCCCGCCGGCGCGCCGCGGCAGGCCCTTGTGCAGATGGAGGCCGAGCGCCTTGCGGATCGTGCCGAGGCGGCGCAGCGAAACGGCGGCGATCGAGCGCGCCAGAGCCCGGTCGCGCGCGTCGAGTCCGGCGAAGCGCGAATCGGCTTCCGCAGTCGCGAAGCGTTCGTCGAGCGGGCGTTGAAACGTCAGCGCGTCGGCGATCGCCTGGGCGGCGACCAGACGCGTCGCCAGCCCGGGCGCAGCCTCCGCAGGCTGCGGCGACGGTCCGCGCTGGAGGCGCGGACCGAACCCGCGGGGGTGTTTCGCGTTCACCGTTGAGCTCGCCGAATCAGGACGCCGCAAAAATATGTAGAGAGAGTATAGACCGAAACCTCCAACCGCCGGGCGTAGCGCATACGCCTTTCGTGCGCCGCCGCGAAGCAGTACCCTTAGGGCCATGACGACGGAACTTCGCGAATTGACGGAGGCGGCCGCCGGCGACGCTGGGTCGGCCTGCGCGAAAGCGGGGTCGATTCCTGAGGCGGCCAAGCGCGCTCTTGCGGAAGCCGAACAGCGCCGACGCGCCGCCGCCGTGGCGCAGGCCGCGCCTGAGCGCAACGGCCGCGGCGGGCTCGACCCGACGCGCTACGGCGATTGGGAAGTCAAAGGCATCGCCGCCGATTTCTGAGCGACCGAATCTGATCGCCTTTGCCCTCTCCGCGGTCGCATCCGGAGCGGCTGCCCCTTCCACCGCGCTCACGCGCGGTCCCCCTCCCCCGCGCGAAGAGTGCGCGGGGGAGGATAAAGGCGCTGGGTCGCCTTGAGTTTGCGACGTCAACAAGCGCCGGCGCCAACCGTCCTCCCCTGCAAAGCGGGGGAGGGGGACCGCGCGAAGCGCGGTGGAGGGGGAACAAATCCAGGCGAACGCCACTCAACGTTCCGTCGCGGCGTGCGCTCCGGCGTCAGCGGACCATGACCACCGGCGCGCCGACGCTGACCCGGTCGTAGAGGTCGATCACGTCTTCGTTATACATGCGGATGCAGCCGTAGGAGGCCGCGGCGCCGACCGAAGGGCGCATCGCTGCGGTGGTGCCGTGGATTGCGACCTCGTCGCGGTCGAGGGTGATGGCGCGCGCGCCCATCGGATTGTGCGGCGAACCGCCGGGGATGAGATCGGGCAATTCGGGATGGTCGCGCTTGACCACCGCCGGCGGCGCCCAGGCGGGCTCGACATATTTGCCGTCGACCCGCGCGTAGCCGCTCCATTCCTTGCCCGGCTTGGCGACCGCGACCGGATAGGCGATGGCGTCGTGCGAATCGAGGACGAAATAGAGCTTCCGCGCGCTCTGCGAAATGACGATCGTGCCGGCGGAATAGGGCGAATCGAAACCGACGACCGGCCGCGCCTCGGCGCCGGCGCTTGCCGCCAACGCCGCCGCGCCAAGAACCAACGCTCCGCTTCGCCGCCAACCCGTCATGGCCGCGCCCCACACGCAAACTCGATCAGGCCGAAACCATAGCGCGGCCCGTCGCGCGGGTCATCGCCGGCGCTCAAATGCGGTGAATCGAATCTAACCGGTCAGGCGCGGACCCTGGCGCGCCGGTTCAGCCAGCCCTTTGGCCGGGCGAGCGCGTCGACGTGGACGTGAAAGGCGACGATGCGCGGCGCGATCTCGGAGCGGAAACGCGAGCCGTTGAACACGCCGTAGTGGCCGACGCCGAGCTGCAGGTGACGAAGTTTCTTTTCTTCAGCGAGGTTGACGCACAGATCGTGCGCCGCCGCGGTTTGCCCGACGCCGGAAATGTCGTCGTTCTCGCCTTCGACCGTCATCAGCGCGCAGCGGCGGATCGCCGTCAGGTCGACGCGCTCGCCGCGATGGGTCATCTCGCCCTTGGGCAGCAGATGGCGCACGAACACCGTCTCGATCGTCTGCATGTAGTACTCGGCGGTCAGATCCATCACCGCGAGATATTCGTCNNAACTCGCGGTGCTTTTCGGCGGAGTCGCCGTCGCCGGAGACGAGGTGGTTGAACATGTCGAGATGGGCGTGGAGGTGGCGATCGAAGTTCATCGCCATGAAGCCGGAGAGTTGCAGATAGCCCGGATAGACGCGGCGGCCGACGCCCGGATAGGGGAACGGCGCCGTTTGCAGGCAGTTGGCGCGGAACCATTCGACGCCGCGCCGCTCGGCGAGCTGATTGACCGCGGTCGGGCTGCGCCGGGTGTCGATCGGGCCGCCCATCAGCGTCATCGACGCGGGAATGCACGCGTGGCCGGCCGCCTCCATCAGCGCCACGGCGGCGATCAGCGGCACGGCCGGCTGGCAGACGCCGAGCGTATGGACGCCGGGGCCGAGATGCTCGAGCATCGCGCGCAGGTAGTCGATGTAGTCGTCGAGATCGAATCGGCCGAACGCCAGGGGCGCCATCCGCGCGTCGACCCAGTCGGTGACGTAGACGCGATGGGTCGGCAGGAACGCTTCGACCGTACCGCGCAGCAGCGTCGCGTGGTGGCCCGACATCGGCGCGACGATCAGCAGCTTGGGTTGATCGAGATGCCCCGGCAGGTCAGGCCGGACGAAATGCAGCAGATTGCAGAACGGCCGGCTCCAGACGATCTCTTCGAGCACCTCGCGCTCGACGCCGTCGACCGTCACCTGGTCGAGCCCGAACACCGGCTTGCCGTAACGACGCGTCAGCCGCTCGAACAATTCGGCGCTCGCCGCGATGTTCCGGCCGAAGGCCGTCGCTGACAGCGGGTTCAGCGGATTGCGGAACAGGAAGTGCGTCGCGTCGGAGACGGCGCGCGCCGGGAGCAGCGCGGCATGAGCCATTTCGTAGAGCTGGTAGGCGTAGCCGCGCAGCATGTCGTTCTCCCGCAGGCCGGTCTTGCGCCGACGCTGAAATGCCAGCAACCCGCGCAAGGTAAGGTTTGCATGAGAACGAATCAATGTCGCCAATGGACCAATCGACGTTGCGCCGACGCAAGATTGGCTTCACTCGCCCATCGACAGCAGCGATCCGGCCTTGCGAGCGCTGTCGAGCAGCGCAAGAAACGCGGCGCCGCCGAGCGCGATCAGGACGAGATTGATCGCCAGCGCCTCCCCCATCAGGTCCGCCCGCAGCGTGTGACCGACCACCGCCGCGCGTAAGCCCTCGAACACATAGGTCGGCGGCAGGCACCAGGCGACCGTCTGCAGCCATGCCGGCAGGGCTGCGACCGGATAATAGACGCAGGCGAACGGCATGAAGAAGAACAGCACCGACCAGGCGAGCCCCTCGGCCCCGAGACCATTGCGCAGCACCAGGCCGGAGACGGCGAGGCCGATCGCCCAGGCCGTCAGCACCAGGTTGAGGAAGAAGCCGACCAGCGCCAGGCCAAGGCTCCACAGATTGAAGCCGAAGAACCAGAAGGCCATCAGGGTCACCGGAACGAGGCCGATCGCCATGCGGATGAGGCTCATCGTCATCAGCGCGGCGACGAACTCGATCGGTCGCAGCGGGCTGATGAGGAGGTTGGCGATGTTGCGCGCCCACATCTCTTCCATGAACGAGACGGAAAAGCCGAGCTGGCAGCGGAACAACGTATCCCACAGCAGCAGCGAACCGATCAGCGTGCCGCCGGCGACCGCCATCGCGCCGCCGACGCCCGACGCGCCGGCCTGGGCGCGGATGTAGGTCTGGAGGAAGCCCCAAGTCAGCATCTGCACCGCCGGCCAGTAGACGAGCTCGGCCAGACGCGGCCACGAGGAGCGCATCAGATAGAGGTAGCGCATCACCAGCGCGCCGACCCGCGTGGGCGAGAACGCCATTTCCGCGCTCAGCAAGCTCAAAGCGCCCCCTCCCCGGCCGGCGCGCGCGCGACGTCGAGGAACACTTCCTCCAGGCTGTTGCGGCCGTAGCGGGCGATCAGCGCGTCGGGCGAGCCGTCGTCGACGATCCGCCCCTGTTTCAGCATCAGCACCCGTCCGCACAGCCGCTCGACCTCGGCCATGTTGTGCGAGGCGAGCAGGATCGTCGCGCCGCGAGCGCGGCGGAACGCTTCCAGCCGGCCGCGCACCCAGTCGGCGGTGTCGGGATCAAGCGAGGCGGTGGGTTCGTCGAGCAGCAGCAGCTCGGGATCGTTGATCAGCGCCTTGGCCAAGGCGACGCGGGTCTTCTGGCCGGCCGACAGGCTGCCGGACGGGCGATCGAGGAAGGGCTCGAGCGCCAGGTCCGCGGCCAGCGCCTCGATGCGCCGCTCGCGGCCGGCGACGCCGTAGAGGCGGCCGAACACGCGCAGATTCTGCCTGACGGTGAGGCGGTGCGGCATATCGACATAGGGGCTCTCGAAATTCATCCGGCCGAGCGCGCGATAGCGGTCGCGCGCCATGTCGACGCCGAGCGCGCGGACCTCGCCCGCGCTCGGCACAGTCAGGCCCATGATCATGCCGATCGTCGTCGTCTTGCCAGCGCCGTTGCCGCCGAGCAGGCCCACGACCGTTCCCGGTTCAACCACGAAGGAGATCGCGTCGACGGCCGTTGTCGCGCCGAAGCGTTTGACGAGCCGACGGGCTTCAATGGCGGGGGTTGTGGGCAAGCCGAGTCTCAGAGAAGAAGGTCGAGCCGTTCTAGATGGCGGCGGCGGGGTTGTCATTGCGGACAGCCGCGGGATGTTGCTCATCAGCCACACCCACGCGCGGAATTGACTTGCGGCGCCGTAGCGGCCCGAGCGGGAACGTCAGCGTCACATAAGTTTCATGCGGGAACCCTAAGTTCTGCGCGGGCGTCCAGAGATTGTCCGAGTGTTAGCGCGCTGCAGCGGCGCGGGTGCGAGTGAGTGCGCGCTTAAGCTTGAAAGTCTATGGACTCTGTGTACTAATCAAATTCCAACGACCGGAATCGCGACCGCCGAACGCGCAACGCGACAAAACAAATAAGCAAATCAAGATGCTGGCCGCAGTGCGGGCGGCGACAACAGTGGGGCTGACTATGCGATTGTTGAAATCCTTGCTCCTGGCCTCGGCCGCCGGGCTGCTCGCCGTGAGCGCGGCCGCCGCCGCCGACCTGCCGACCAAGAAGACGCCGCCGGCCGCCGAGAAGCCGAACTGCTACGCGACCTTCTGGACCTGGCTCGATTCGACGCCGGCCGACTGCCCGCTGTCGGCCTATGGAATTACCGTCTACGGCACGATCGACATGGGCGGCGGCTATGAGACCCACGCCTCGAAGTTCAACAAGTACTATCCGAACGGCGTCAACGAGCTGATAGGCAAGGCCAGCAACACCGCGGCTTGGCAAGGCGTGCCGAACGGCCTCAGCCAGTCGAACATTGGCGTCAAGATCAAGGAACAGGTGGCGCCGAATTGGAACATCGTCGGCGACGTCAACTTCGGCTTCGACCCCTATTCGCTGCAGTTCGCCAACGGACCGCAGTCGCTGGAAGACAACAATTTCTATACCTCGCACCAGCAGTATATGACGAGCGCCAACGGCGATTCCAGCCGCGCCGGCGGGATCGACAACAGCCGCGCGTATCTGGGCGTCAACAACACGACGTTCGGCACGCTGACCTTCGGCCGCCAGTACTCTTTCACCAACGACGCGTCGTCGGCCTACGACCCCTTCGGCGGCGCCTACGCCTTCTCGCTGATCGGCACCTCGGGCACGGTCGAAGCCGGCACCGGCGAGACCGAAACGGCGCGCTACAACGAGTCGTTCAAGTACCTCTACAACAACAATGGCATCCGCGCTGGCGCGATCGCCCAGGTCGGCGGCTGGGCGCAGGGCAACGGCGCCCAGGACGCGTTCCAGGCCGACCTCGGCGGCGACATCGGCGGCTTCTCGTTCGACGCGATCTACGCCTACGCCAGGGATGCGGTGAAGCTCGGCACCTGGGGCGCCACGAGCGGCTTCATTACGCCTGACGAGCTCAAGGCGACGCTGGCCGACGTCAACGCCGGGGTTGTCGGCGCCAAATACAAGTGGCAGGCGCTGACCCTGTTCGGCGGCTACGAATACGCCCGCCTGTCGACCCCGAGCGATTTCGACCAGTACTATGGCACGGGCAACAACGTATACAACTTCAACGACTCCTGGACCGACTACCCCGCCCAGGTGCAAAAGAACGTCTTCTACAAGCCCGAGGATCTCCAGGTCCTGTGGATCGGCGCCAAGTACGGCATCCTGAGCAACCTTGACGCCGTGGTCGGCTACTATCATGAATGGCAGAACGACTACACAGTGGTCGCGGTCGCGGGCATTCCAAGCAACGTCAAGACCCAGTCCAAGACCTGCGCTGCGAATTCCCTCGGCAACCTCGCTTACTCAACCTGCGCCGGCACCACGGACGCCATCTCCGGCATGCTCGACTGGCGTCCGGTCAAGCGTGTCGACCTCTACGGCGGCGTGATGTACTCGAAGGTGGCGGGCGGCATGGCGAGCGGCTTCACCGTCCCCAACGGCACGACGCAGTGGACGAACCCCAACAACACCGCCTTCACCGGCGGCGTGCGCGTCAACTTCTGATCGCCGCGAAGATTCAGGTTTGCGAACCCCGGGCCTCGCGCCCGGGGTTTTTGTTTTCTGGCCGGCGCGCTTGTGGGCGCGGCCGCTGGCCGCGTCGGCCACGCTCAACGCGCGCGGCGACCGCCGCTGCGCCGATTGCGTTTCGCCGAGGCGCATCCTAATAGGAACGAGCCATCGGCGGCGGCGCGGGTGTAGCTCAATGGTAGAGCAGCAGCCTTCCAAGCT
>PLRT01000066.1 GCA_003164915.1 Hyphomicrobiales bacterium
CGCTGCTGACCGCGCTCAACACGCTGGGCCACGACAACGGCATCGGCCGGCTCGACCTCGTCGAGAACCGTTACGTCGGCATGAAGTCGCGCGGCATGTACGAGACGCCTGGCGGCACGATCCTGCTCGCCGCCCATCGGGCGATCGAGTCGATCACGCTCGACCNNTGATCTACAACGGCTTCTGGTTCGCCCCCGAGCGCGAGCTGCTGCAGACGCTGATCGACAAGAGCCAGGAAATGGTCGCCGGCCGGGCGCGGCTGAAGCTCTACAAGGGCGGCGTCCATGTCGTCGGCCGCGACAGCCCGAACTCGCTCTACGACCAGGACCTCGTCACCTTCGAGGAAGGCGCCGTCGCCTACGACCACAACGACGCGGCCGGCTTCATCAAGCTCAACGCGCTGAGACTGCGCACGCTGGCCAAGCGGCGCAAGAAGGCGGCCCAGAAAGGCTGAGGCGCGAGGCGCGNNCTCAGCTCGCGGCACTGCGTGTTCCAGACATAGACGGCGTTGGTGATCACGCTGCCCGCGCCGGCCATGACGTAGAACGCCGGCCACGGCGTCCAGCCGTTCCAGCCGTGCGCATAGGCCGTGTCGACGCCCGCTGGCGTCGGCGCGATCGAAGGCGTCCAGAACGCCAGTGTCGCGATCGCCAGTACGGCGAGTTGTTTTCCCATTCGCATTTCGCCCCCCGCTGCCGACGAATCGCCCACGCGCCCCCTTGCGCTGCGGCCTCGCGTCCAACGATTCGTAGCATAATCGCGGCCGCAGCGCCAAGGCGCCCGGGCCTCGCCGACGATCGGAATTTGCGTTCCCCGACGCTGGCGATTTCCTGCGACCGGAGCGGCGACGGCGCGAGGTCCGCCTCCCGCCTCAGCCGATCGGCGCCTCGATCGTCACCGGCGCGCCGGGCTCCTCCGGCGCCGGCGCGGCGGCCAACGCCAGTCCCTCCAGCGGCCAGGAATGCAGCGGCGCGAGCTTGGCGGCCTTCTCCGCCGGATGGCGGCTCGTCCTGCCCGTCAGTTCGCAGAGGAAGCCGATCGCCTCGACAACATGCGGGCCCGTGTTGAGCATGACGCATTCGGCGCGCTGGGCCATCGCCGCGTCGGTCGTCTCGGCCTGGCTCGGCAGGCCTTCCTTGACCAGATCGTCGAGCGCCTGGGTCGCCCAGACGACCGGGATGCGCGCCGCCTCGCACAACCGCAGGATTTCTTCCTGGATTTCGGCGAGGCGGAGGTGGCCGAGCTCGAGGGCGAGGTCGCCGCGCGCGAGCATCGCCGCGGTCGGCCGCGAGCCCGCCGCCTGGACGATCAGGCGCGGCAGGTTGCGGACCGCTTCGAGCGTTTCGATCTTCAGCACGAGGGGAATCGCCGGCCCGCCCGGCCGCGCCGCGGCCAGCGCGCGGTCGAGCGCGACGATGTCGCGCGGCCGCTGGACGAAGGAAAATCCGATCATATCGGCGCATTCGGCGACGATCGGCAGCGCGGCGAGATCGTCTTCCGACAACGGCGGCAGGTCGAGCGGAACGCCGGGGAAGCTGACCCCCTTCTCCAGCTTGAGCTTCGCCCCCTTGCGGCGCGCGCCGACGATCTCGACGATGCGGTCGACGCCCTCGATCGCCGCGACCCGGCCGCGGATCTTGCCGCCGTCGATCCACACCGGCGCGCCGACGGCTAAGCCGGCGACGACCTGCGGCAGACTGACGGCGACGACCGGCAGTCCGGCCGCCGTCGCCGGGATCGGCCGCGGCGTGAGGCGCAGGCGGTCGCCGACCTGCAGCCGATTGGGCCGCTCCGGCGACAGGCCCTCGATGCGGCATTTCGGGCCGGGCAGATCCATCAGGACGCGGCACGGCCGCCCGCGCAAGGCCGCCGCGCGCCGCACCTGCTCGACCATCGCCCGCCACACGCGGGGGGAATCGTGGGCGCAATCGATGCGCGCGCAATCCATCCCGGCGGCGATGTAGCTGTCGACCAGGCGCGGATCGCTCCCCGCTTCGCTCGGCAGCGTCACGATGATCGCCGCGCCGCTCTCGCGGCCGAACAGGGCGCGCCGCTGCTCGATCAGCAGCCGGTCGCCCTCCGACCACAGCTCGGGATCGGGAAAAACCTCGGGTTCGCCGCCGCAGACGCGCGCCAGCGCCGCCGCCGACGCGTCGAGATTGGCCATCACGTGGCGCTCGCAGCGTCGCAGCGAGGAGAGCCCCAGAGCGGACAGGTTCGCCTGCAGCGCCGAGAGGTCGTGACGGCGCAACGCCAGGTAGTCAGCGAGATTGCGCGCCGAAGGAAGGAAGTCGTCGCGCGCGATCCCGTCGCGCCAGCCGCCCATCAGGACGTCCGATTCGCGGCGCACCTGGTCGCGCAACGCCGGCAGGGCGTCGCGCGTCGCCTCCGCGACAGGGGGCGGCGGAAAGGCGGCGGCGAGCCTGAAAACGGAGGCGCGCGCGCCGCGCGACAAAATAGGCACGTCAGACTCACCCGTCTGCGAATCGCCGGAGCTTCCGGCAGCGCTTAAGCCGATATGACCGCGACGCGACACTCGCGCGACAAGCGCCGCGACGCCTTGTCGCCGGTCAAGCCGGCTTCGCGACGGCGACGGCCGTCAAGGCTGAACCCCGGGGCCGCCGCCCAGACCGTAATCGGGGAATGCGCGCGAAGATTCGCGCCTTCTGCCGCGCCCGACGATCGCAGGCCCGCCGCTCCATCTCGAGAGGCCAGCGCGGCGCGGTCGAAGCCCAGCGTCGAAGACCGATCGTCGCCGTCGTCTCGCAGTGAACGTCTCGCAAGCCCCGAACCCAAGGAGTCCGCAAATGGTGTGGAGAACAATCCGCTCCAAAGCCGCCGCCGCGCTACTCGCCGCGACTTGCTTTGCGGCGCCCGCTATCGCCCAAGCGCCGGCGACGACGCCGCAAAGCGCGCCGCCAGCGAACCGGTTGGCGCTGGTGATCGGAGAAGCCGGCTATGTCGGCGCCCCGCTGCAGACCGCCGCCGCCGACGCCGCGCTCGTCGCCAAGACGCTTGGCGAGGAGGGCTTCGACGTCAGCGAACTGCACGATCTGAACACGCCCGATCTCGCATCGGGCTACCAGGCGTTCCTGGCCAAGGTTCAGGCGGCCCCGCCCGGCGCGGCGGTGACCGTCTATCTCGCCGGCCTGGGCGTTAATGTCGGCTGCGACGATTATCTTCTGCCGGTCGATGCGCAGATCCGGACGGCGTCGGACGTCCCGGCCATTTCGCTCAGCATGACCAAGGTCATGAGCGATCTGGCGCAAACGGCGTCTCAGGTCCGCATCGTGACGCTCGACGGCGCGCGGCCGATTCCCCCGAGCGTCAGCGCCGTAGCGTTTCCCAGGGGGCTGATCCCGCTCGATCCGCCCGCCGCCACGACCTTCGGCCTGTCGGCCGAAGTCCACGACTTCGAGACGCCGCCGAAACCGGGCGACGCCGACGACGCCTATGCGGTCGCCCTGGTCGGCGCCGTGCTACAGCCTTTCGTCGACGTCGATTCGACGATGCGCCAGGTTCGCGTCGCCGCTCACCAGGCGACCGGCGGCGAACAGACGCCGTGGCACGCGACCAACCCGACCACGCCGCCGTTCTCGTTCCTCTTGAACGCAGACCCCGCGCAGGCGCAGGCGCTGAGCGCCA
>PLRT01000185.1 GCA_003164915.1 Hyphomicrobiales bacterium
CGCTGCTGATGATCGACGTCGACTATTTCAAACTCTACAACGACAGCCAAGGCCACCAGAAGGGCGACGAGTGCCTGCGCGCCATCGCCCACCGCATCGCCGATACGCTGTGGCGCGAGACGGATTTCGCCGCCCGCTACGGCGGCGAGGAATTCACCGTCGTCATGCCCAACACGCCGCTGTCGGGAGCGATGCTGATCGCCGAGCGGCTGCGCAACGCGATCGAGGAACTGAACATCGAGCACGCCGCCTCGCTCGCCGCCGGCGTGGTGACGCTGTCGATCGGCGGAGTCGTCGGCCGCGGCCGCGACCTCGATCCCGAGCGGCTCATCGCCGCCGCCGACGCCGCGCTCTATTGCGCCAAGCGCAGCGGCCGCAACCGCTCGATCGTCGCCAAGTTCGACGACGCCCAGACGCTCGCCGCCGCCGCCGCGCAAAACGTCTGAGACGGGACGCTGCGCCTCACGGCTCGACCAGGCGCTCGCGGCTCAACGGCGCGGGCGCGGGCTTGGCTGCGGGCGCCTCGCGCACCGCGCGGCGCGCCTCGGCCTGCAGCGCGCGATAGCTCTTTTCCCACTCGCCGGCGCGCGGCTTGGCGAGGGCCATGCGGGTGGCCAGGCTTTCGAGCGCAGCCAGACGCGTCTCGGCCTCGCTGAGGCGCGCAACCACCGCGTCGTAGGCCTCGGCTGAAACGAAGGCGACCTTCTTGTCCTGGCACACGCCGATGCAGGGTTGCGGCCCTTCGATTCGTCCGCAGCCGGTGCATTGCCAGGCGGAGATCCGCTCGGCCTGGTCCGCCAGGTCCGCTCCTGCGCTCATCTCGTCGAAGTCCTTGGTTGGAATGGGCCTCGCCGCCGATTCTGGGCCCGAACGGCGTCACGGGCGACCTAGACCGGATCGGCGCGCCGCGCCTTGTCCTCGCGCAAAGGCGCGGGACCGCGCCGCCGCGCGGGCGAACCGGGCAAGGATCGGATCGAACGTGAGGCCAGGATGATGACCCGCAGGTCCGACTTCGACTGGCCGCGGCGGCCGCTCGACGGCGCGCCGCCGCTCAGGGGCTCGACCAGAAGAACGACTTGTGCCGGCCGACGGTGAATCCGTCCCATTGGACATAGGCGGCGTTGGTCGCGGGAGCGCCCGAGGCCCAGTCGAAGCTCTTGCCGCCGGAATTGCCCTGCAATTCGACGTGGGCGAGGAACGGGCCCTCGGCGGTGTCGGTCACCGCGTCGAGGTTGATCTGGCCGCGGGTGAAATAGCCGAAATCGTCGCTGCGCCGCGCCGCCGACGGCGCCGCGCCGGCGGACGCCCAGTTCGCGCCCGACAGGCCGCCGACCGCGATTCCGGCGCTGACGTAGCCGCTGATCCTCAGGCACGTATCGGAGCCGGGGATGACGAAGCCGGCGACCCCGCCCGTCCTGCACACCTTGACGTAGTCGGCCGCGGGCGCGGCGGCCTTGTTGGGCAGATCGGCCGCTTCGACGCCGCCGATCGGCGTGAGGCCGATCGCCGCGCCAAGCAACAGGCTGTGCGCCAGCTTCATGTCCATCGCCTCCAGCGCGCCTTTTGGGCCGGCAAAACTCTCGCCTGACGGCGCAACCTGCCACGCGATTATGGCGACACCTTAGCCGAGCCCGGCGGCGCTTCAAGCGCAGTCTGCGGGGCCGCGTCGGATTCCCGACCGCATGGCGATCAGCCGGCCGGCGAAGCGGCGCGCCGGCGTTTCGTCGCGCCCGTTGGTCGCCGATTGCCCGGTTCGAGCGCCGGCGCCAATCTCGGCCTGCGGGTCCGGCCCTGCGGGCTCGGGAGGGGGAGGCGGACGCGATGCGATTGGCGAAGATGGTCGGATTGGCGGCGCTTGCGGCGTGCTGCGCCGCGAGCGCGTCGGCGCAGGCGCCCGATTATTCGGGCAAGTGGCTGTTCAGCGGACTGGTCCTGTCGGGCAGAATTGCGCTGAGCTTCGCCCAGGTCTGCGACCTGGCGCAAACGGGCTCGCAGTTCGCCGGCCTTTGCCGCGGACCGAACGGCGGTTGTTCGGTCGTCGGCGTCGTCAACGGCGGCGAGGTCGACCTGACTTGTCGGCTGAACAACGCCGCCGACCCGGCGCTGTCGGGCGTCGTGACCTTTCACGGCGTCGTCGCGCCCGACTCGGTCGTCCGGGGAACCTTCGTCCATTCCAAGGCGCCCGGAGCGACGGGCCAGGCGGCGATGATGCGCCTCTAGAGGCGGAGCGCTCGGCGCCGATGTCGCCGCGGCGGAGGCGCCGAGAAAAGGCGAGAAAAGGCGAGAAAGGGGACGCGTCGGCGACGCTCAAAAGAACAAAAAAAGAACTTGCGCATGAGAACAAAGCATGCACATAGTGCGTCACGAGGGGGGGCGTGGGGACGCGTCGCTGTTGTTCCCAAGCGCCGACCGTGACAGAAGGAGCCGAGCCGTGAGCCAGCCGAATCTTCGCGTCGTGGAAGGGCCGATTGTGGACAAGACCAAGGCGCTCGACGCCGCGCTGTCGCAGATTGAACGGGCCTTCGGCAAAGGCTCGATCATGCGCCTGGGCAAGAACGTCAAGGCGCAGGAGGTCGAGACGATCCCGACCGGCTCGCTCGGCCTCGACATCGCGCTGGGCGTCGGCGGCCTGCCGCGCGGCCGCGTGGTCGAGATTTACGGACCGGAATCCTCGGGCAAGACGACCCTCACCCTGCACGTCATCGCCGAGGCGCAGAAGAAGGGCGGCGTCTGCGCCTTCGTCGACGCCGAGCACGCGCTCGATCCGATTTACGCCCGCAAGCTCGGCGTCAANNGCGTCAATCTCGAGGACCTGCTGATCTCCCAGCCCGACACCGGCGAGCAGGCGCTGGAAATCACCGACACGCTGGTGCGCTCCGGCGCGATCGACGTGCTGGTCATCGATTCGGTGGCGGCGCTGACCCCGCGCGCCGAGATCGAGGGCGAGATGGGCGATTCGCAGCCCGGCCTGCAGGCGCGGCTGATGAGCCAGGCCTTGCGCAAGCTCACCGCCTCGATCTCGCGCTCCAACACCATGGTCATCTTCATCAACCAGATCCGGATGAAGATCGGCGTCATGTACGGTTCGCCTGAGACCACCACCGGCGGCAACGCGCTGAAGTTCTACGCCTCCGTCCGGCTCGACATCCGCCGCATCGGGGCGATCAAGGACCGCGAGGAGGTTGTCGGCAACCAGACCCGGGTCAAGGTGGTCAAGAACAAGGTCGCGCCGCCGTTCAAGCAGGTCGAGTTCGACATCATGTACGGCGAGGGCGTGTCCAAGAGCGGCGAGCTGATCGATCTCGGCGTCAAGGCCGGAGTCGTCGAGAAGTCGGGCGCCTGGTTCTCCTTCGACAGCCAGCGCCTCGGCCAGGGGCGCGAGAACTCCAAGGCCTTTCTCAAGGCCAATCCGGAGATCGCCGACCGCATCGAGAAGGCGATCCGCGAAAACGCCGGCCTGATCGCCGAGCGCATCCTCGACAACGCCGATCCCGTGGAAGCCGAAGCCGACGACGCCTGAGCCGCCCTGTCGGGCGCGCGCGTCCCCCCTCAGAAAGCGCGCCCGACCGCCGCAGGGCGTTCCTCAGCCGTTCCGGCCGGCGAGCGCGCGGCCGCGTCCGAGCTTATCTCGGCGCGGCCGCGTCGCGAACCCTTGACCGGTCGCGGGCGAGACCGCCAACCGACGTCGACGCGATGACGCGGTTGCGCCGACAGGGCGCGTCGTCGATCGCCTGAACGGCGAAGTCCGTTCGCTGCGTTTTGGCGACGATCCGCCCCGCGGGCCGCTGCGCCCTGGCCGAAGGCCCGGACGGGACCCGAGCGAACGGAAAATGCGGCCCGTCAAAAGGGCCTGCGGCGCCCTGTGCCCGCTGGCGAAATGCAACGCTGACCGGCGTTGCCCCACGCCGCCGGATCGTCCACGGGAAGGGCAGGGTTTGCCTTCGTCGCGCCATGCATTAGAAGGCTTGAGGACTTTTCTCTTCAGCCTCGGGACTTTTGCGTAAGATGAGCGGCGTCAACGAGATCCGATCGAGCTTCCTGCAGTTCTTCGCCAGGAACGGCCACGAGATCGTCGCCTCGAGTTCGCTGGTGCCGCGCAACGATACGACGTTGATGTTCACCAACGCCGGCATGGTGCAGTTCAAGAACGTTTTCACCGGCGTCGA
>PLRT01000038.1 GCA_003164915.1 Hyphomicrobiales bacterium
GGTGCGCCCTTCGGCGTTGAGCTCGCCGAGGATGGCGAGCACCTCCTCGCCGGAATGGCGGTCGAGCGCGCCGGTCGGCTCGTCGGCGAGGATCACCTCGCCGCCGTTGATCAGCGCGCGCGCGATCGAGACGCGCTGCTGCTGGCCGCCGGAGAGCTGGCTCGGGCGATGATGGGCGCGATCGGCCATGCCGAGGCGCGCCAGCAGCCGTTCGGCGAGATCGCGGCGGCGCGGCGGCGCGACGCTGGCGTAGATCGCCGGAATCTCGACATTGCCGAGCGCGTTGAGCTCCGGCAGCAGGTGATAGCGCTGAAAGATGAAGCCGAAGTGCTCGCGGCGCAGCTCCGCCTGCTCGTCCGGCGTCAGCGTCGCAATCGCGCGACCGGCGAAGACGTACGCGCCCGCCGTCGGCTGGTCGAGGCAGCCGAGGATGTTCATCAACGTCGACTTGCCGGATCCCGACGCGCCGACGATGGCGACGAACTCGCCGCGGGCGATGTCGAGGTCGACGTCGCGCAGCGCAGCGATCGACGACTCCCCGGAGGGAAATTCGCGCCGGACGCCGCGAAGGGAAATGAACGCGTCGGACATGATTCACAGCGCTCCGGGCGGGGCCGGCATCGACGAGGCCTGCGTCTCTGGCGCGCGCCGGCCGACGACGACCCGTTCGCCGGCGTGGAGCCCGGCGCGAATCTCGCAGCGCGTCTTGTCGTCGAGCCCGACCTGCACGGCGCGGCGCTCGAGACTTCCATCGGCGACGACGACGTCGACGAAGCGCTTGCCGTCCGCCTCGGGGGCCGACAGCGCCGCCGTCGGGATCGTCACCACGCCCTTGGCCTCGCCGAGCATGATTCGCACCTGAGCCGTCATGTAGGTGCGCAGAACGCCATCGGGATTGTCGACCTCGAAGCGGCCGTAATAATAGATCGCCGACGAAGTCGAGGACGTGGAGGAAGAGGACGAGCTCGAGTTGGCGTTCGACGACGCGATTTCCGAGTCGGAGCGCAGCGAGTCGGGCGCGGGATCGAGCGCAAGCAGCGTCGCTTCCCACTGCCGTTGCGGTTCGCCGAGAATCGAGAAGACCGCTTTCTGGCCGATCTTCACTTTCGGCGCGTCGGCCTCCGAGATTTCCGCGCGCACCAGCATGCGGTCGATGCGGCCGAGAATGGCGATGGTGGGCGCCGATTGCACGGCGTTGACGTTCTGTCCCTCCTGGGTCGCGACGAGCAGCACGGTTCCGTCGATCGGCGCCGTGATGCGGGTGTAGCCGAGGTCGAGGCGGGCGCTGTCGACCTTGACCTCCGCCTCCTTGATCTGGGCGGCGAGCGAGTCGATCTGGGCTTGAGTCGTCGCGACCGCCTCCTTCGCCGACTCCCAGGAGTCGCGCGAGGTCGCCTCCTTGGCGAGCGTCTTCTCTTCGCGCTCGAGCGCCCACTGGTCGTAGGCGAGCGTCGCCTCCTTCTGCCGCTTCTGGGCGCGAACGTCGTCGAGCGCAGCCTCGGCGGATTTGAGATCGTTCTGCTGCGTCGAATCGTCGATCTCGGCGATGAGATCGCCGGCGGCGACGCGCTGGCCTATGGCCGCGTTCATCTTGGTGATGCGACCGGAAACCTGAGCGCCGACCGCCACCAGCTGCACCGGTCGGAGTTCGCCGGTCGCCTGCACGCTCTGCTCGACGTCGCCGATCGTCGCTTTGGCGACGAGGAGGTCCGCGAGCGGATTCTTCGCGAAATTAGCCTGATAGATGTAATTTGCAGCAGCGCCGCCCACGGCGAAAATTAAAAGCGAAACGGCGAGGCGGCGGGGCCAACGGCGCGCCTTGCGCGCCAACCCGCCAGCGACGCTCGAGGGCGGCGGCGCGACCGATCGATCAACCGTACTCATCGCCGGTCCGTCGGATTCCGCGGCGCGTAGCCGCGCAGGAAGAACCGCACGGCGCTCTCGACGTGCCGCTCGATCTCCGCGTCGGAAGGCGGAGGCAGGCCGATCGAGCGATCGAACGGCAGACGTCCTTGAACCAGCGCGATCAGATGGTCGGCCGCGACCGTGGGGTCGTCGATCGCCAGCGCCCCGCGCTCGCCCATCTGGGCCAGCAGCCGAGCGACGCGCGAGCGCATCGCCAGCGGGCCGGCTGCGTGGAACCGTGCGACGAGCTCGGGAAAGCGGTGGAGATCGGTGACGAACAGCCGGTAGACGGCGAGCCCGCGCCCGTCGACGAAAAAGCTCGCCATGCCGCGCGCGAAGCGGCGCAGGACGCCCTCGGCGTCGCCCTCGAAACGCTCGGGGATCCAGTCCCCGTCCTCGATGCGGCCGTTCTCGGCTTCCAGGATTTCGGCGAACAACTTCTCTTTGCTCTCGAAATGCGCGTAGAGCGTCGCCTTGGAGACGCCCGCCGTCTTGGCGACGAGGTCCATCGACACCCCCTCGTAGCCAGCCTCGGCGAACAGCCGCTGCGCCGCCTTGAGCATCATTTCCGATTTTCTCGCACTGCCGGACGACTTCATCGCGATGCGGACCTCAAGATCAGACTAAACCGTCTAGTCTACTTCTCGCGCANNCCGCCGGGATTCTTGGCCAGATATTGCTGGTGATAGCCCTCGGCGAAGTAGAACGGCCCCGCTTCGGCGATCTCGGTGGTGATCGCGCCGTGGCCCTTGGCCTTCAGCGCCGCGCCAAACATTTCCGCCGAGCGGCGCGCCGCCTCGGCCTGAGCGGGCCTCGTCCAATAGATCGTCGAGCGGTACTGCGAGCCGACGTCGGCGCCCTGGCGCATGCCCTGGGTCGGGTCGTGGCTTTCCCAGAAGATCTTGAGCAGGTTGTCGTAGGCGATCTTGGCCGGATCGTAGGCGACCAGAACGACCTCGGCGTGGCCCGTGCGGCCCGAGCAGACCTCCTCGTAGGTCGGATTGGGGGTGAAGCCGCCGGCGTAGCCGACCGCGGTGACCCACACGCCCTCCCCGGCCTGCCAGAACTTGCGCTCGGCGCCCCAGAAGCAGCCCATGCCGAAGACCGCCGTCTCGGTTCCGGCGGGATAGGGCGGCATAAGCGCGCGGCCGTTGACGTAATGCTCGCGCGCGGTGGGGATCGCTTGCGGACGGCCCGGCAGGGCCTCGGCGGCGGAAACGGGGCGGGTCTTGGCGGACAGGAAGCTCAACATGGTCGGCTCCGTGATGGGTTGTCGACCGCTATTCGCACCGAGGTCGGCGCGCGTTACTTCGCAGATCAGCGGCCGCGCCTCCCGGCGCCGGGGGGAACGGCGGGGCGGTGGGCGAGATAGAACAACGCCGCCCCGAGAACCGCCAGGTCAAGCGCCGCTGGCGCATAGAGCAGCTTGAGCAGGACCGGGTCCCACAGCACCGGCGCGCGCGCGCTCACATAGGCCTGCATCGCCGCGAATTTGGCGGGAAATGCGGTGGCCAGCGTGCGGCCCATCGGCGTGAATTCGATCTTCTGGTCGGCGAGCGAGCGCGCGCCGTCGATCACCGCGGCGGCGAAGGCGCCGGCGAGCGAAACCAAGGCGATCAGACGAAGCGCGATCCGGATCAAGCCGCTGCTCCCAAGGCCGGCGGGCGGCGCCCCTGTTAGCGCAAAGCGCCGCAGCCTGTCCATGTCGGACGAAAAGCCGGTGACGCGACTTGCGCGCGCGCCGCGCCGGGTGATATGCGCCGAGGCATGCGTCGCGCCTGCGGCGCGGGAGGGGTGGCCGAGCGGTCGAAGGCGCACGCCTGGAAAGTGTGTATGCGGGAAACCGTATCGCGGGTTCGAATCCCGCCCCCTCCGCCAGACCTGCCTTCGCCCGACCCGCTCAAGCGCGCGACATGACGGCGGCGAGGCGCTGCGGCGGAACCGGCTTCGGCCGCTCGAGCCGCGCCCAGGCGGGGCGCGCATAGAGGAAGGCGAGCGGCGTGCCGCGGGTCAGCCGGTCGATCAGCAGCGGCCCGCTGACCGCGGCGGCGGCGACGATGAGCGACATGGCGCCGACGTCGGCGATCCAGCCCAGCTTGACGAGCGCGACGCGAGCGACCGCCATCGGCAGGAAGAACGAGAGATAGACGACCAGCGAATGGCGTCCGCAATAGGCGAGCCAGCGCATCGCGCCGATCTTGTCGAGCAGCGCGGCGCCGGCGATCACCGCCAGCGCGCCGGCGAGGCCGAACACCAGCGTCGCGCCCGGCCATTCCGGCAGGCCCCGCAGAACCGACAATTCCTCGACGATCCCCCACGCCGCGAGGCCGGCCAGCAGCAGGAGGGGACGCCGGCCGACCGTCCCGGCGAAGGCGAAGATCGCCCCGGCGAAGCGATGGCCGAGATAGAAATAGACGAAGAACAGCAGGAAGGAGTCGAGGCTCGTCCAGCCCGTCAGATTCGACCCCATCGCATAGGCGCCGCCGTCGGGCGCGCAAGCCGCCGCGACATGCGCGACGACCGCGGCGACGAGCACGACCGGCGTCGGCAGGCGGCGGACGAAGCGCGTCGCCAGATAGAGGATCGGCAGCAACTGGATGAACCACATCGAGCTGAACGGCTCGACGAAGCCCCACAGATAGGCCGCGGCGAAGGCGACCGGCGTCGTCAGCCCCAGTTCGCCAGATTTGACCGCCAGCGCGATGAGCAGCCACAGCGCATAGAAATAGACGAAATGGACGACCTTGCGATCGAGGAAGGCGCGCCACGGGCCGTCCATCGTTCGTCCGGCGAACAGGCCCGCGACGAGGAAGAAATCCGGCATGCGAAACGGCTTGGCGAAGGCGACGACCGCATGCATCCAGCCGGTCTCGCCGACCGCGAAGCCGACGCCGAGCGCCGAATGCATGGCGACGACGAGGATGATCGACCAGCCCTTGGCGTAGTCGACCCAGGCGACGCGGTCTCGCTCGCCGCGCGCCGNNCGCCGCCGGCGCGGCGACCGCGGACCTCGCGGATGCGGTCTGGTCCCGTTCTAGAACGGTTCGAGAGTGTAGCCGGAAGGGCAAACGACTCATTTCGAGGCAAGTCCTGACTGGGGAGCGTCCATTCGCCTGTACGAAGCAGGCTTGGCGCCGCGATCGCGCCGGGCGCCCGCGCCGATCGAAATCCGCCGCGACTGCGGTTAGAGTGCGCGCGGCCTCAGACGAACAGGAAACAGGGCGACGGCTTGGCGCGGACCGCGGCGATCGACGGCGGCGAAGGATTGGGCGCGGGCGGCGCTCCGATCGTCGACGCGCGCCTGCGGGCGCCGCCCCGGTTCGACGACGCCCCTGCGCCCGCCGCCTCGCGCGGCGCTGCGACTTTCGCCGCGTTCGCTTCGCTCGCCGTCCACGCCGCGGTCGTCGCGGCGGCGGCGCTGAGCTTCGCCGTGGCGCAGCCGACCGGCCAACCCGACGCGATCGCAGTCGAACTGGTGACGTCGACCGGCGACGTCGCCTCGACGCCGGCGACCGACGCCGCGTTGGCGCGCGCGACCCGGCCCCCGCGCGACGACGCCTTGGCGATCGACGCCGCGCCTTCGCCGGCCAAAGCATCCGAGGCCGCGCCGCCGCCACCAGAGAGCGCGGAAAAACCCGCGTCGGAGGATGGCCCGGCGACGGAACAGCCGAAGCCGGCGATCGCCGCCGCGCCCGTCCCGACGGATGCGAGGCCAGCTGCGATGGACGCCGCGATCGTTGCCACCCAGACCCCCGCGCAAACGCCCGACACGCCCGCTTCCCTGACGGCGAAGCCTGACAGCGTCCCGATTGCTCGGGCGACCGCGACGGATGCAGCCGCCGAAGCTGCGACCGATACGGCGCGCCTCCAGGCCGCGCGCCCCACTGCTTCCGCGCCGCGCGCCGCAGTCGCGCCGCCGGAGGCCGACTTCGCCGCCGCCCCGGCCGCGCCCCAG
>PLRT01000202.1:0-561 GCA_003164915.1 Hyphomicrobiales bacterium
GGGTCGACGTTCACCCGCAGGTACGGCGGCAGGCGGCTCGTGAGACGATCGCGGCACTCCTGTAACAGTCCGGCCGATCGCCGCGTCTATGGAAAGGCCGCGCGGACGCACCATCTCCGAGCGACGGTAGGGAACAGGAGAGAGCCATGTTCAAGACCAGGACGATCGCCGGTCCCCTCGGCGGCGCGGCCTTGGTCGCCTTGGTCGTCGGCGCCTTCGCGCTCTCGCTGGCGGGTGCGAAGTCGGCCGAGCCGGCGATTGCGCTGCCGGCGCCGGCGCTCGGCGAGGCGACGGATTCGGCGGCCGCCGAGGAGAAGGTCGTGCTCGCCGGCGGCTGTTTCTGGGGCGTTCAGGCCGTGTTCCAGCATGTGAAGGGCGTGACGGAGGCCATGTCCGGATACGCCGGCGGCGACAAGGACGCCGCTTCCTACGAACAGGTCAGCACAGGGCGGACCGGGAATGCGGAATCCGTCGAGGTGACGTTCGATCCGCGCGTCGTCAGCTACGGAACGATCCTGCAAATCTATTTCTCGGTCGCCCACAACCCGACCGAGCTCAATT
>PLRT01000202.1:602-22305 GCA_003164915.1 Hyphomicrobiales bacterium
TATATCGCCTATAACGACGCGCCCAAGGTCGAGAATCTGTCGAGGCTGTTCCCCGGCGCATTCCGGAAGAAACCTCAGCTCGTCGCCGTCGCCGCCGGCGATTGAATCATCAATCACGCCGCGTGTCATTCCCGCGAAAGCGGGAATCCAGCGTCGTAGTGCGGCGCAGCGGAAAAATGGATGCCCGCTTTCGCGGGCATGACACCGGTCTTGGTTCGACGAAAAAGCAGAACGCTCTAACGAGCGCCAAGCCTGCCTGCGATCGCCTTTCTCCGCTCAGCCGACCCACTGCGCCGATCTTGTAGACGCGCTCGTTGTGCGCGTCTGGCCGGGGCAAGGAGCGCGGCCAACGGCCGCGCCGACAGGCCGGCTTCCTAACCAGCGCCGCCGCAGCTACACCTGACGGAGGCTTCGGCGGCGGCGCGCCGTCGGGGGCGGGCAGGGGAAGGCGGATGAGCGCGGTCGCGGATCCGGTGGTGCTGCGGCACCGCGATCTCGAGAAGATCGCCAATGCGGCGCTGAAAGTCGGGCGCATCCTGATGGAGTGCGGCGCGCGGGTGAATGTCGTGCGCGAGGGCATGCGGCTCGTCGCCCAGGGTCTCGGCGCGAACGTGGTCGGCGAGCGGGTCGGCTACGCGTCGCTGACCCTCACCGTCGGCTCGGGCGACGAGACGATCACCCGCATGATCGACGTCGGCGCGCACGGGGTGAACTACCGGCTCGACGTGGCGGTGCGCCGCTACGCCACCAAGGTCGCCCGCGAGGGCGGCGCGCCGCAGGAGGTCCACGAAACGATCGACCGGCTCGTGCGCGAGACGCGCCGCCATCCGCTGTGGCTGGTCGCGCCGGCGACCGGCCTCGCCTGCGCGGCGTTCGGCCGGCTGCTCGGCGTCGACTGGCCGGCGTTCCTGCCGATCCTCCTCGCCGGCGGCGTCGGCCAATGGCTGCGCGCCGGGCTGCACGCGCGGCGGACCAACCCCTGTCTCGTCGCCGTTGCGGTCGCCTTCGTCGCCGGCGGCATCGGCGGCTTCGGCGCCCGCGCCGCCGGCTCGGCGAGCGCCGAACTCGCGCTGATCGCCTCGACCCTACTGCTGGTGCCCGGCGTTCCGGCGACCAACGCCCAGACCGACATCATGGAGGGGTTCCCGACGGTGGGCAGCGCGCGGGCGGTGTCGGTTGCGATGATCATGGTGTTCGCCACCATCGGCATCTGGGGCGCCGAAGCGATGCTGGGGATGTTGCCGTGACGCCGCAGATGCTGATCGACGTCGCCCATCAGGCGGCCTTCGGCGGGCTCGCCGCGTGGGGCTTCGGCGTGCTGTTCAATTTCGACGGGCGCAGCCTCGTCTGGTGCACGGCGCTCGGCGCGCTGGCGCTCGGCGTGCGGACGCTCGCGCTGGCCGGCGGATGGAGCCTCGAGGCGGCGTCGTTCGCCGCCGCGCTCGCCGCTGGCGCGGTGGTCGCGCTGTCGTCGCGGCAGCGCGGCGAAGGCGCCGACATGATCGCGCTGGCCGGCTGCATCCCGATGGTGCCGGGCGCCTTCTTCGGCAAGGCGATCCTAGGCCTGTTCTTGGTGACCGCGCCGGCGCCGGCGCACGCCGAACAGACGGCGATCTTCACCGTCGTCGCGATGACGCGGGTGATCCTGACGCTCGGCGCGATCGGCGCCGGTCTCGCCATCCCCCAGCAGATGTCGCGTCACCGCGGGTTCTGAGGCGCGAGGCGCCTAGCTCCTGGCGGTCCCGTGGGTTCCGTGCGGCGTCGTTCCCGCTCCGGCCGCGCGCTGGAGATCGTCGACGGCCTGGGCGAAGTCGTCGCCGGACTTCGTGGCGCTGCCGACCTTCTGCGGGTCGGAGTCCTGCGGCGCGACGGCGGCGCTGGCGCCGGCGCCGACCAGGTCGACGAGAATCTTGCCGACCAGCGGCAGGGCAGGGATCATTTTGGCTTCCTTTCCCGCGAACCGGTTGGCGACGCGCGTTTGCCGAGGATGAAGGCGCGAGCTTGCGCGAGCGTGACTTCGCTCAGCCGATCGCCTGGAAGTCGACGACGCAAGCCTTCTCCAGCGACGGGTCGAGATGGCGGCGGCAGAAGGCCTGGTGGGCGGGATGGGGCAGATAGGCGTCGCGGCCCTCGGGGCCGTCGAAGCTGACGATGAAGCAATGGGTGAAGCCCTGGTCGAGGCCTTCCGGGCTCGAATTGCGGCCCCATTCGAAGCCGCGCACGAACGGCAGCTCGGCGCAGAGCGCGCGAAAGGCGGTCTCGATCGCCGCGACCGTCTCCGCCGAGGCGCTCGGCTTGAACTTGAACAGGACGACGTGACGATAAGCGCCGGCGACACCCGCCATGGCTTGCACTCCTCGATGACGTGTGTTGAACGGCCATCCTAGCGCCGGGCGAGCGCCCCGCCGAACGGAAAGAGAAGAAAAGCCACCGGTTCGATTGGCGAGGCTGGCGCCTAGGCCGCCGCGCGGCGGCTCCAGCGGCGGGCGCGGCGCTGGGCGCGCTGCTCGGGCGTTTCTTCCGGCGGCGCGGTCGGGTCGAGTTGCGGCAGCGTGTTCATCACCCGCTCGGGCGGAAAGATGACGACGACTTCGGTGCCTTCGCGCAGCTTCGACTTCAGCCGGAACTCGCCGCCGTGCAGCTCGACCAGGCCCTTGACGATCGGCAAGCCGAGGCCGGAACCCTCTTCGGCGTTCTTCTGCGCCAGCGTGCCGCGGCCGAACGACGACAGCACGATCGGGATTTCATCCTCGGCGATGCCGGGCCCGGTGTCGCGAATCGACAGATATTGCCCGCCCGAGCTCGTCCAGCCGACCTTGATGGTGATCGTCCCGCCCTGCGGGGTGAACTTGATCGCGTTCGAGAGCAGGTTGAGCGTCACCTGGCGCACCGCCTTTTCGTCGGCCCAGATGCGCGGCAGGTCGGCGTCGAGCTGTTCGACCACCTCGATGTTGCGGGTCTTGGCGCGCATCGCCATGAGGTGGCGGCATTCCTCGACTACCCCGGGCAGCGAAACCGATTCTTCCTTCAGCTCGTAACGGCCCGCCTCGACGCGCGACAGGTCGAGGATCTCGTTGATCAGCATCAGGAGATGCTGGCCGCTCGAGTGAATGTCGTTGGAATAGTCCTTGTAGACGGGGACCGAATGGGCGCCGAACAGCTCCGCCTTCATCACCTCGGAGAAACCGAGGATGGCGTTGAGCGGGGTGCGCAGCTCGTGGCTCATCGTCGCCAGGAAACGCGACTTGGCGAGATTGGCGCTCTCCGCGCGCCGCCGCGCCTCGTCGGAATTGAGCTTGGCCTGCTCGAGCTCGGCGATCAGCGCGTCCTTCTCCGCCTGGAACGACAGGCCGGCGAGCGACGTGCGGTGCAGGCGGTTGGCGAGGATGACGAAATAGGCGAGGATGCCGACGCACAGCGCCGACATCAGCATCGTCTGCTCGCGCGTCGCCGGCCCGAGCACGTAGACGATCGCGATCGCCATCGGCAGCAGGCTTCCGGCGACGGCGAAGGGGATCGCCGAGGCGACCATCGCCGTCATGCCGGCGACCAGCAGCAGCACGATCAGAACGAAGGTGCGGGCGTTGGGATCGCCGGCTTGCAGCAGCAGGACGACGAGCAACGCCCAGGCGGCGCCGGAGAAGGTCTCGGCGGCGATGAACTTGCGTCGCCACGAAGGAGAAGCCTTCTCGGGTTCAGGCAGATCGAGGAAAGCGACCGCCAGCCCGTAGCGCACCGCCAGCGAAGCGGCGAGCAGAACGCCCCAGCTCATGACCTTGGCCGCAGGCACCCAATAACAGGCGATCGCGCCGACGGCGAGCGCAACCAACGCGATCACCGGCGTCGCGCCGGCGATGCTGTTGGCGAACAGCCGCGCCAGCGAAGCGTATTGGCCGGTGAAGTCGATCGTGCTGGTGGTGAGCGTCTGGCGCGCCTGGCGCATCTTGAGCGTCATCGTGCGCCGTCGCGCCGCTGCCGCGGGATCGCTGACTCGACCCTTGTCGACCTTCTCCGCCGCAACCTCGACCATGACCGCCCGACGCGCGCACGCCACATACCCTTTCAGGATGATGACGATTAATCGTTAACGAGCGCCTACGACGATCTTCAGATTCAGCGTCGAATCCTTCCTTTTTCGTGGTGAAGATGCTGACGCCTCAGCGTTTCGGCGGCGACTGCGAGCGGGGAGGGGCGGCGTCCGTCGCCTATTTCTCCAACCGTGCGATCAGGCTCGAGGTGTCCCAGCGGGCGCCGCCCATCGCCTGGACGTCGGAGTAGAACTGGTCGACCAGCGCCGCGACCGGCAGATGCGCGCCGTTGCGGCGCGCTTCGTCGAGGCAGATCGCCAGGTCCTTGCGCATCCAGTCGACCGCGAAGCCGAAGTCGAACTGGCCGGCGATCATCGTCTTATGGCGGTTTTCCATCTGCCACGACTGCGCCGCGCCTTTGGATATGACGTCGATCACGCGTGCGGCGTCGAGGCCGGCGCGCTTGGCGAAGTGCACGCCCTCGGCGAGCCCCTGGACGAGGCCGGCGATGCAAATCTGATTGACCATCTTGGCGAGCTGCCCCGAGCCGACCGGACCCATCAGCTTGCACGCGCGGGCGTAGGAACCGATCACCGGCTCGACCCGGGCGAAGGTCGCTTGGTCGCCGCCGCACATCACCGTCAGGACGCCGTTCTCGGCCCCGGCCTGACCGCCCGACACCGGCGCGTCGACGAAGCCGAGGCCGCATTTGGCCGCTTCTGCGGCGAGTTCGCGGGCGACATCGGCGGAGGCAGTGGTGTGGTCGACGAAGATCGCGCCCTTGGCCATGCCGGCGAAGGCGCCGTCGGGGCCGAGCGTCACCGAACGCAGGTCGTCGTCGTTGCCCACGCAGGCGAAGACGATCGCGCGGCCGCGCGCCGCCTCGCGCGGGGTCGGGGCTGAAGCGCCGCCGTGTTGGGCGACCCATTGCTGCGCTTTGGCCGCGGTGCGGTTGTAGACGACCACGTCGCAGCCGCCGCGGCCCTTGAGGTGGCCCGCCATCGGATAGCCCATGACGCCCAGTCCGAGAAACGCGACTTCAGCCAATGTCCTCTCCTTGTCGACAGCGCGGGCGCGCGCCGCTCTATAGCGCGTTTCGCGCGCCGGCGCCGCCGCGCGCTCGCCCGCCGGTTTCCTCTCGCGTTCACCCGAGTCGCGCTTCCGCAGCGGCGAATTCTTCCGGGGTGTTGAGATTGGCGAAAGCGTCGGCGTCGGCGAACAACGCTTGCGCCGCGCCGAGTCGCGCCATCAGGCTGCGCGGGCCGCCGTCGCCCGCCGCCAGCGCCGCCGCGACTTCGCGCGCGTGCGAAGTCGACCACAAAGCGAACATCGGTTCGAGGCCGCGCGCGCTCGCGGCGACGGCGATCGGCGCGCCCTTTTCATCGGCCGCCGCGGCGAGCCGGGCGACGAGATCGAGCGGCAGGAAGGGTGCGTCGCAGGGCGCGGTGGCGAGCCAGGCGAAACCCCGCGCCTGCGCGTAGCCGAGCGCCGCGGCGACGCCGGCGAGCGGCCCGCCGCCGGCGCTCGCCGCCACATCGGCGACAATTGCGCAACCCAGAGAAGCGAAGCGCGCCGCGTCGCCGTTGGCGTTGACGAAGAGCGCGTCGACCTGCGGCGCGAGCCGCGTCGCGACATGGGCGATCAACGGCCGGCCGCCGAGGGGGACCAGCGCCTTGTCGGTTCCCATGCGGGTCGAAAGGCCGCCCGCCAGCACGACGCCCGCTGTCTTGCCGCCCATGAAAGATGGCCTCTCCACCGCGCAAATCGCCGTTGCGCCGGTGCTGCGCCGCCCCAATTTAGACCGTAATGATGGTATAGCCGAAACCGTTTCGGCCATTGCCGCGGCGCGCCGGCTCCGCGCGTGTCGACGGGGAGAAAACGAATGGCGGCGGGACGTCGGCAGTTCATCATCGGTTTAGGCGCGGCTGCGGCGGGGGCAGGGATCGCCGCTCCGGCGCTCGCCGATTCGACGCCCGACGTCCAGTGGAAGCTCACTTCGAGCTTTCCCACTTCGCTCGATCTGATCTACGGCGGCGCTCAGACGCTCGCCGACGCTGTCTCTGACCTCACCGACGGTCACTTCACCATCAAGTTGTCGCCTGCCGGCGAGATCGCGCCGCCGCTCGAGGCGCTCGACGCGGTCGCCGACGGGCGCGCCGATTGCGCCCACACGGCGCTGTCGTACTATTGGAACAAGGACCCCAGCTTCGTCTTCGCGACTTCGACGCCGTTCGGCATGAACGCGCGCCAGCACACCGCCTGGCTGCAGGAGGGCGGCGGAGACGCACTGATCGACGGCTTCCTCGCCAATCGCAAACTCATCGCGCTGCCGGTCGGCAACACCGGCGGCCAGATGGCGGGCTGGTTCCGCAACGAGATCCGCTCGCCCGCCGACTTCAAGGGGCTCAAGCTGCGCATCGGCGGCTTCGCCGGCAAGGTGTTCCAGACGCTCGGGGCCGAGCCGGTGGCGACGCCGAAGGACGGCGTCCTCGCCGCGCTCGAATCGGGCGCGCTCGACGGCTTCGAATGGGTCGGCCCCTACGACGACGAGAAGTTCGGCGACAAGCCCGACGGAACGAAGCAGCCGATCGCCAAAGTCGCGCCCAACTACTATTACCCGGGCTGGTGGAAGGGCGGCATGCAGCTCCATCTCGCCGTCGCCATGGACAAGTTCGACGCGCTGCCGAAGACCTATCAGGCGGCGCTGCGCGTCGCGGCGGCGGCGGCCAACGCTTCGGTGCTGGCGAAATACGACGCGGCCAATCCCGGCGCGCTGAAACGGCTCGTCGTCGGCGGCGCGCAACTGCGCCTGTTCCCGCAGGAGGCGCTCGAGGCCTGCTACAAGACTGCCAACGACCTCTATGCGCAATTGTCGAACGACGACCCGAATTTCAAGAAGATCGCCGATTCTTACATGACGTTCCGAGCCGACCAATATCTGTGGTGGCAGGTCGCTGAATATTCCTTCGACAATTTCATGATCCGCGAGCGCCGCAGCCGGTCGTAAAGGCGCTCCGCGTTCCTTCTCCGCGCCAGCGGGGGGAGCGAAATCCTGTGTCTCTCCTCGCTGACGACTCCGTCGCCGTTTACGCCGCGACGGCGCTGTCCTCGTAATCGGCGGCGACCGTTTCGTCGGCTGCCCGAGAGCGGACAAACAGCGACAGCGCCGTCGCGACGACCATGTTGGCCACAACGGCGGTCAGGCCGTTGTAGACCGCGATGTGCAGGCCGAGGTCGACATGACCGACCAACGGGATGTCCCAGGCGAGCGGATGCACCGGAACCCAGGCCTTCTGCGTCCATGACAGCGAAGTGCCGACGATCATGCCGACCGCCCAGCCGATGAGCAGCGGCCAGCCGCTGAACCAGCGGGTGTAGAGGCCGAAGATCATCGCCGGGAAGATCTGCACCATCCACACGCCGCCGAGCAGTTGCAGGTCGACGGCGAAGTTGGTCGGCATGAAGAAGATGACCGCCAGCGCGCCGATCTTGACGACCAGCGAGGCGAGCTTGGCCAGCACCGATTCCTCGCGCGGCGTCATCGTCGGGTGGATGAACGGCTTCCAGATGTTGCGGGTGAAAGTGTTGGCGGCGCCGATCGACATCACCGCCGCCGGCACCAGCGCGCCGAGCGCGATCGCGGCGAAGCAGAAGCCGGCGAACCAGTCGGGGAACGCCCACAGCACCAGTTGCGGCACCGCGTCCTGGGGCGTGGAGACCTTGACCCCGGCGGCGATCGCCATCAGGCCGAGCAGCGCGATCAGCCCGAGGACGAACGAATAGGCGGGCAGCGCCATGGTGTTGAAGCGGATCGCCTTGCTGCTCGAGGCAGCGAGCGTGCCGGTCATCGCGTGGGGATACATGAACAAGGCCATCGCCGACCCGATCGCCAGCGTGATGTAGGGGCCGATCTGGCCCGGCGTCAGCGTCAGGCCTGCGGCGAGCTTGGAATTGGCCGCCACCTTGGCGGCGAAGGCGGCGTCGGCGGCGGCGAAGATCTTGGCGAAGCCGCCGAGCTCGATCGGGATGACGACCACCGCGGCGATGATGAAGACGTAGATCATCGCGTCCTTGACGAAGGCGATCATCGCCGGCGCGCGCAGGCCGCTCTTGTAAGTGTAGAGCGCGAGAATGACGAAGGCGACGGTGATCGGGGCGTGCTGCATCACGCCCTCGCCGGAGAAGCCGAGCGCGAGGATCACCTTCTCCAGGCCGACGAGCTGCAGCGCGATATAGGGCATAGTGGCGAGGATGCCGGTGATCGCCACGGCGAGTTCGAGCCAGCCGTTGCCGTAACGGCCGAGCACGAAGTCGCCGGCGGTCATGTAGCCGTGCTTGTGCGACACCGCCCACAGCCGCGGCATCGTCAGGTAGAGGAACGGATAGATGATGATCGTGTAGGGAACGGCGAAGAAGCCGAAGGCGCCGACGCCGAACACGAGAGCGGGAATCGCGATGACGGTGTAGGCCGTATAGAGGTCGCCGCCGAGCAGGAACCAGGTGACCCACGGCCCGAAGCGGCGGCCGCCCAGGCCCCATTCATGGATGTGGTCGAGATCGGCCGCCTTCCAACGCGCGGCGATGAAGCCGAGCCCGGTGACGAGGGCGAAGAAGACGACGAAGACGATCGTCGCGACGACGTTGAGATGTTCGAACATCGCTCACGCCTTTCGCAGAAGGTCGGCGGCGTAGATCGTCAACGCCGAGATCGCGATCAGGACGAGCTGGAACCAGTAGAAGAAGGGAATGCCGAACAGCGTCGGCTCGGTCATGTTGTAGAGCGGCGCCCACAGGGCGATCACGCAGGGAATCCACAGCAGCAGGTGTCGCATCCGTTCCCCCCTCCGCCGGCGCGGCTCCCATCGCCGCGTCCGTCCCGACGGCGCATTCTGATTAGCGGCTTTCGCCGACGCGGTCGAGAGGAGGGTCGGCGACGAAAGTCGAAGCGTCTGCGCGATGAGCGGCCCGGCCGCCAATCCAGTCCGTAAGTCGGCTTGTGCGGCGGTGGTCTATCCTCCGTTGACGTCCACGCTTCGGCGGTCACACTTGCGCGCCGCAAGCAATAGGGGAGGCGAAGCGGTGCGTGCGTCGACGATGGCTCTTCTGCTGGCGGCTGCGGCGGCCGTTCCGGGCGCCGCGCGCGCGGCGGGCGAAAACTCGCCGTCCGAGGTGACGACGGCGATCTACCGCATCTACGCCGGCCCCAATGGCGACGACCAGACCGGCAATCTCGACGATCGGCGCGTGGCCGCCTATCTCTCGAAGTCGCTCCGTGCGGCGCTGAAGGCGATGGACGCACGCTCGAAAAGGCTCGACGAGCCGATCCTCGACTTCGACCCGGTCACCGATTCGCAGGACCCTCAGGTCGAGAAGCTGGCGATCGCGCCCGAAGGCGACGCGGCCGCGGTCGCCACCTTCTTCAGTGGCGACGTCAAGCACGTCGTCCGCTACAGCTTCGTGCGCGAGGGCGTCGCCTGGAAGGTCGACGACATCTCCGGCGGCGCCGGCGACGACAAGTGGGACCTGCGCGACATCATCAAGCCGCCGAAGACGTGAAGGGCGCCGGCGCCGCTGCGAGCGTCGGCGCCGCGTTATGCGCCGCGCGCGAGCGCGCCAGCAGGCCCGGGACCAGCGACTCGGCGGCCTGCGCGCCGGAGATCGCGACCGCCTCGACGCCGGGTCCGTGCGTCGCCGCGCCGGCGACGACGAGATTGCGGATCGGGCTCTTGGCGCCGCTGAGCCGGCCCGCGCGCGCGACCCCGTAGATCGCGCCGTCGCTGGCGAGATCGTAGCGCGCATAGGTGATCGGGCTCGCTTCCGAGCGGTAAACGATATGCGACGCGAGGCCGGGCAGGGCGGTCTCGGCGGCGGCGATCATCGCATCGGCGAGCGCGCGCTTCTTCGCTTCGTATTCAGGCGAGGAGCGCAACGCCTTCCAGTCGTCGCCGCCAGCGGCGGTGAACCAGGCGCGCGCTTCGTCGTTGGCCATCAGCCTGATGATCCCGATGGTCGAATGGCCGGCGGGCGCGGCGCTCGGATCGGCCCTGGTCAACGCCTCGACGCCTACGCCTTGATCGACGAGATGGATCGCCGGGCGGCAGTCGGGGACGTAGTCGACGCCGAGATGGACCATGAACGCCGATGGCCCCGGCGCGGCGTCGCCGACGCGTTCGGCGAAGCGCGTCGGCAGCGCCTCGCGGCCGACGAGCTCGAGAAACGTACGCCTGAAGTCGGCATTGGAGACGACCGCGGCCGCCTTGATCCGCCGGCCGTCGGCGAGTTCGACGCCGACCGCGCGGCCCTTCTCGATCAGGATGCGCTCGACGCGCGTCTTCAGCTTGACGGTCCCGCCGCGCGCTTCGATCGCCTCGACCAAGACGTCGGCGAGGCGCTGCGAGCCGCCGGCCGGATAGTAGCCGCCGTCGAAGTAATAGCCGAACAGCGGGACCATGTCGGAGCACGAGAGCTCCTCGCGGCCGTCGCTGACATAGCCGGTGAGCGCCTTGAGCAGGCGTTTCGCTCGAGAGTCGGAGACATGGCGCGCGACGAGTTCGTCGAACGGCCGATCCATCCATTGCACGGCGAGCGGATGATTGCGGGCGAAGGCGAGCAGCGCATCGGCGCTGCGCGGCAGGCCGGGAATGCCGCCGTTGTCGGCGCCGGATGCGTACATGCCTTCGGAAATCGCCTTGATCTCCTCGAACAGCGCCATCAGGCCCGCTGCGTCACTTGGGAACTGTTGGCCGAGTTCGGCGGCGTAGGCCCGCCAATCGCGCGGCGGATCGATCGTACGGTCGGCGAAGACGTAAGAATGGTCGAGCCGGCGCCAGTCGAGCCGGTCGGCGACGCCGAGACGGGCGAGGATCGCGCCGACCGGGCCGCTCGCGTGGACGCCGGAGAAGTCATGCGGGCCGGCGTCGAAACGATAGACGCAGGGGCGGCCGTCGTGGCGGGCCTTGCGCAGGAAGGTATGGCAAAAGCCGCCGGGGACGACATGCGCCTCGAAGACGGCGACCTTGAGCCCGGAATCCACGAGCAGCGCCGCGGCGGTCAGGCCGCCGATCCCCGCGCCGATCACCGCGACGTCGACCGCGTCGGCGTCCTTGGCGTCGTCGAAGCGCGGGGCCGTCCATCGGTAGTCCTCAGCCTGGGCGATTTGGCGCTCGAGCGCGAAGCGGATCAGCGCCCGCGGCCCGAAGATCGAGACGACCGCGCCGAACACGAACACGGCGGCGGTGGCCAACCCACCGAGCTTCAGCGCCAGGATTACGGAGTCGACGAGGAACAGCGCCGCCCAGAGCGCGGAGATCATCATGTTGACGGCGACGAAGATCGGGCTTGCCGATTCGGCGGAAAAGGCCGCGCGCGAATAGTCGGCGGTCCACGGCCGCTTCAGTGCGACGCTCACCGCCGCGACGAGGCCGAGGCCGGCGAAGGACAGCGGCAATGCCGAAGCGGCGAAGATAGCGGGGGCGGCGAGGTCGATCGCCGCCATGACCAGGAAGGTCGCCAGCGCGCCAATCTCGATCGCATAGAGTTCGCGTCGCGACCAGCGCCAGGCTGTCATCGCCAGCGACGCGGCGACGCCAACCGCCAGCGCCACGCCCGGCGAGGCGAAGCCGAGCAGCAGCCAGAAGGCGGCGAGCGGGGCGAGGCCGATCTGGGCGGCGATGAAGGTCTTCATGGCGGGCTCTCCGTCAGGGGACTATGTTTACGGCGTAAACTATGCGATGATGTTATCAATGTCAACTTCGAATCGCCCCGCCTATCACCACGGCGCCCTGCGTCCCGCTCTGATCGCCGCCGCGCGGGCTTTGCTCGACGAGGGCGGCCCCGACGCGGTGGGCTTGCGCGAAGCGGCGCGGCGGGTCGGCGTCTCGCCGACCGCGACTTACCGCCATTTCGAGGACAAGGAGGCGCTGCTGGCCGCGCTCGCGCTCGACGGCTTCCGCGAATTCGGCGCGGCGCTCGCCGCCGCCGAGCGCGCCCCCGAGCCGTTATCGGCGATGGGCGAGGCTTACGTCGATTTCGCCCTCGCCAAGCCCGGCATGTTCCGGCTGATGTTTTCGCCGCTGCTTTCGGCGCGCCACGATGACGAGGCGCTGCAGGCTGCGGCCAGCGCGGCGTTCACGACGCTCGCGCGCGGCGTCGGCGCAGGCTCGGACGCGCCGCCGGGCGCGCAGATTCCCGCGGCGGCAATCGCCGCCTGGTCGCTGGTCCACGGCCTGTCGCATCTCATCCTCGACGGCGTGCTGCCGCGAGCCGAGGCCGAGACCTTCAAACAGGCGATTCTTGGCCTCGCGCCCGGGGAACGCGACGCGCATGGACAGCGACGCGCCGACATGGCAGAAGAGCCGCGATGACCAGGGATCGCACCGCGCTGATTATTCTCGCTCTCGCAATGATGGCGGGATAAAGCGCGTCCGTAGGTCTGGAACCGCAACCCGCCCCGAGAGGCGGGTTTTTGTTCCGCTCTCTTGGGGCTTACCCAAGGCGAACCCGATGTCCCACCCCTTAAGGACCCTCATTGAGGCCGCCGATCGCGCCATCACGGCCGAGGATTTCGACGCCGTGACGGAGTTCTACGCCGACGATGCGACGCTGGTCGTCAAGCCGGGCCTCAACGTCAGCGGCAAGCCGGCGATCCGCCGCGCCTTCGAGGCGATCGCCGCGCATTTCAACCACAGCCTGAAGGTCGGGCAGGGCGACATGGTCGTGCTCGAAGGGGCCGACACGGCGCTGGTCTTGATGGAGTCGACCCTCGACGCCGTCGCCGAGAACGGCGCCGACGCCTCGACGGTCCGGCGCGCGACGTTCGTCTTTCGCAAGGACGCGGACGGCCGCTGGCTATGCGTGATCGATAATTCCTACGGGACCGATCTGATCGGCGCCGTCTGACTGAACCCATGCCGATCGAAGTCCGCCGCACGCCCTCTTTTGTCTTGGGCGCGGAGGGCTTAGAAGGCGTTTCGACCTCAGGATGCCTGACTGCCGAGAGGCGCTGGAGCGATAGATGGCCAAGCCGCGCACGATGTACGACAAGATCTGGGACGACCATGTCGTCGAGACCGGGGCCGACGGGACGTCGCTGCTCTATATCGACCGCCACCTCGTCCACGAGGTCACCAGCCCGCAGGCGTTCGAAGGCCTGCGGCTGAGCGGCCGCAAGGTGCGCGCGCCGGAAAAGACGCTCGCCGTCGTCGACCACAACATCCAGACGACCGACCGCAGCCAGGGCATCGCCGATCCCGAGAGCCGGCTGCAGGTCGAGCAGCTCGCCGAGAACGCGCGCGAATTCGGCATCGAGTATTACAACGAGTTCGATCCGCGCCAGGGCGTCGTCCATATCATTGGCCCCGAGCAGGGCTTCACCCTGCCGGGAACGACGATCGTCTGCGGCGACAGCCACACCTCGACCCACGGCGCCTTCGGAGCGCTGGCGCACGGCATCGGCACCAGCGAAGTCGAGCATGTGCTGGCGACCCAGACGCTGATCCAGTCGAAGGCGAAGAACATGAAGGTGGTGGTCGACGGCAGGCTCGCCGAGGGCGTCACCGCCAAGGACATCATCCTCGCCATCATCGGCCGCATCGGCACCGCGGGCGGCACCGGCCATGTCATCGAATATTCCGGCGAGGCGATCCGCGCGCTGTCGATGGAAGGGCGGATGACGGTGTGCAACATGTCGATCGAGGGCGGCGCCCGCGCTGGGCTGGTCGCGCCCGACGACAAGACCTATTCCTATCTCAAGGACCGGCCGAAGGCGCCCAAGGGCGCGCTGTGGGATCAGGCGCGCCGCTATTGGGAGACGCTCGTCTCCGACGACGGCGCGCATTTCGACGAAGTCGTCACGCTCGACGCCGCCAACCTGCCGCCGATCGTCTCCTGGGGCACCAGCCCGCAGGACGTCGCGACCATCGGCGGCTTCGTGCCCAAGGTCGAGGACGGCGCGACCGAGGCCAAGCGCGCCTCGATCAAGCGCGCGCTCGACTACATGGGCCTCAAGGGCGGCGAAAGAATCGCCGACCTCGCCATCGACCGCGTCTTCATCGGCTCGTGCACCAACGGCCGCATCGAGGATCTGCGCGCTGCGGCGAAGGTCGTCGAAGGTCATAGGGTCAGCGAGCGGGTCAACGCGATGGTCGTGCCGGGCTCGGGTCTGGTGAAAGCGCAGGCCGAGGCCGAAGGGCTCGACAGGATCTTCACCGCCGCCGGTTTCGAATGGCGCGAGCCGGGCTGTTCCATGTGCCTGGCGATGAACCCCGACAAGCTCGCGCCGGGCGAGCGCTGCGCCTCGACCTCGAACCGCAACTTCGAAGGCCGCCAGGGCTACAAGGGCCGCACCCACCTCGTCTCGCCGGCGATGGCCGCGGCGGCGGCGATCGCGGGGCGGTTTGTCGACGTGAGGGAGTGGCGTTAAAGGGGTCCCATGCGCATCGAGCAGATCCACCTCAAGAACTTCAAGACATTTCAGAATGTCACGCTGAAGGATCTTCAGCCGTTCACCGTTCTCGTCGGCGCGAACGGCTCGGGCAAGTCAACGCTGTTCGACGTATTCGGCTTTCTTCGCGATTGTTTGAAGGACAATGTGCGGTCCGCATTGGCGCGTCGCGGAGGCTTTCGCGAAGTCGCCACCCGCGGTCATTCCGAAGAAACTATCGAAATCGAGCTCAAGATAAGGATGCCACTCAAAATCGGCGATAGAAGCAGTGAGCGAACCGTTACTTATCAAATTGAGATCGGATCGCAGAGGGGCGAGGTCAGCGTAGTCAAGGAGCAGTTGCGCTATACGCGCTTTGGTGGCGGTCAGCCCTATAATTTTCTTCGGTTTGAGAACGGCGTTGGGGAGGCCATCAAAAATGAAGCTGACATCGTCCCAGGAGCGCAATCGGCTGATCGAGAAGTTCAACGCCTTGAGTCTCCCGATATTCTGGCGATCAAGGGTTTAGGACAGTTTCAACGATTTGAGGCCGCCAGCGCCCTGCGTAGTTTGATTGAGAATTGGCATGTGTCCGATTTTCACATCAGTGCGGCCAGAACCGTTCAGGATGCTGGATTTGCGGAACACCTTTCGACCCAAGGTGAAAATTTGCCGCTCGTAGCGCGTTATTTGTATGAAAACCACCGCGAATTATTCGATCGGATATTGAAGGCTATGAGCGAAAGAGTGCCCGGCGTGACCGCGGTCGAAGCTCAGGAAACCGCCGATGGGCGAATCGTTCTGAGATTTACGGACGGAAGTTTCAAAGACCCGTTTATTGCGCGTTATGTCTCTGACGGTACGATCAAAATGTTTGCCTATCTGGTTCTGCTCAACGACCCTAAGGCCCATCCGCTTCTTTGCGTCGAGGAGCCAGAAAATCAGCTCTACCCGGACCTACTTGGTAGCCTTGCCGAAGAATTTGCCACTTATTCGAGACGGGGAGGGCAGGTATTTGTGTCGACGCATTCGCCGGACTTCCTCAACGAAGTTCCGCTCGATTCAATTTTCTGGCTGCGAAAGCAAGACGGATTGACCACGGTTCATCGTGCGCGCGATGACCAGCGCTTGAAAGCGTGGATCGACGGGGGAGAGCGGCCTGGATATTTATGGCGGCAAGGCGCCTTTGAAGGCGCTGGCCCCAATGCCTAATCAGGACATCGTTGTCTTCGTAGAGGAACCCTCGGCCTACGAGATCGCTCGCGCAGTAGCGCGCAAGCTAGGGCTGCTTGAACGCGTGACAGTCCTAAAACATCAGGGCGCAGGCGATCTTGAGCGATCCCTTGCAAACAAGATTGCCAACGATCCGTTTCCGAACTCCAAATTTCTCATTCTTCGAGACGCTGACAATAAAGATTGCCGGGCGCTTAAGCGCAACCTGCAGGAGAGGGTTCCTCCCGCAAAACGAGCCAGGACTGTTGTCCGAATTGTGTGCCAGGAACTGGAGGCTTGGTATCTGGCGCAGCCAAAAGCCTTGACTTCTGCGGGCGCACTTGCGCGACCTCTTCCACGGAATATTCTGAACGCGAACGTTGATGCTATTGGCAATCCGAAGCGGCTGTTTCTCGGTCTTGCTCACGACAAAGGGCAAATCGAGCACGCGCGTCGTATAGGTCCAGAATTGGATATCGCCTCAACACGGTCCGCAAGCTTCAAGCATTTCGTCTCGGGATTGCGTAATCTGGCAAGAATGCCGTGAAAGCCGGCGATCTCCTCATCGACGAAGGCGAGATCGTCGAGAATTTTGTCCGCGCCTCCGGGCCGGGCGGGCAGAACGTCAACAAGGTGGCGACGGCGGTCGAGTTGCGCTTCGACGCGCGCCGCTCGCCGAGCCTGCCCAACGACGTCGCGATCAAGCTGATCAAGCTCGCCGGCGCGCGCGCGACGCTGGACGGCGTGATCGTCATCTTCGCCCAGCGCTTCGCCAGCCAGCCGCGCAACCGCGAGGACGCGCGCGAGCGCCTCGCCGCGCTGATCGTCCAGGCTCAGCATCGCGAAAAACCGCGCCGCCCGACCAGGCCGACCAAGGCGTCGAAGACGCGCCGCCTCGACGACAAGAGCCGTCGCGGCGTGATCAAGGCGCTACGGGGCAAGGCGGGGACGGATTAGCTCCGCGCTCCGTCGCGCCGATGTCGCTTGGCTGCGTTCGAGCGTAAGAAGGCCGCATGCACGCTCATTTCGTTCTCGCCCACCCTGAACCGCGTTCGTTCAACGCGTATCTCGTTCGCTCGGGAGCGGCGGCGCTCGAAGCCGAAGGCTGGACCGTCTCGGTCTCCGACCTCTACGCCATGGGCTTCGATCCTTGCGAACGCCCCGAACATTTCGCCGATCGCGGCGATCCCGCACGTTTCGACGCGCAGTCCGAGCAGCGTCATGCGAGCGAAATCGGCGCTCTGCCGAAGGCCGTGACGGACGAATTGTCGCTGTTGGACCGCGCTGACTTGCTGGTGCTGCAATATCCGATGTGGTGGCACCTGCCGCCGGCGATGATGAAGGGCTGGTTCGACCGTGTGCTCGCTTACGGCGAGGCCTACACGAGCAGGAAGCGGTTCGAAAAAGGCCGCTTCGTCGGCAAGCGCGCGATGCTGTCGGTGACGGTCGGCACTAGCCGCAGCACCTACGAGCACGACGGGCGCTCGGGCGACATCGAGCTGATGCTGTGGCCGGTGAACTTCACGCTGGCCTATGTCGGTTACGAAGTGCTGGCGCCGTTCGTCGCCTACGGCGTCGAGGCAGGCCTGCGTTATTCCGACCCGGCGGCCGTCGAAGCGCGGCTGAAGGCAATCGTCGCCGACTTCCGCGCCACGCTGCCGCGCGTCGACGAGCGCGCCGTGATCCCGTTCAACCGCATGGCGGAGTGGGGCGAGGACGGCCGCATAATCGCCGGCGCCCCGGTCCATTCGCCGTTCGTCCGCCGAAGACGGAGACTCGAATTGGAGTGACGGGGGCATCGCGCGGCGCTGTATTGCAAGATGCACTACAGCACGCTAGATTGAGGGGCAATGGAGCGTCATGCGATGAGCCGACCCGCGCGCCGAAAAGTCTATCCGCTGTCGATGCGTTTGCCCGAAGCCGACGTCGCCGTGATCGACCGCGCCGCGGCTCTGCGAGGCCGTTCGCGCACGGACTTCGTGCGGGAAGCCGCCGTGCGCGCGGCCGAGGCGGCGCTGCTGGAGAATGGTCCGGTGCGCATGAGCGAGAAAGGGTTCGCCGAGTTTCTGGCGGCGATCGCCGCGCCCGCCGAGGTGGCGGCCGAAATGGTCGCGGCGTTGAAGCGTCCGGCGCCGTGGGACTCCTCGCCGGCGAAACGCTGACCAACCGCGATGCTGTCGGCGCCCGAACCGATCGACGCGCATCATCTGACCGACGCCTTCTCATGCGGCAAGCCGGCGCTCGACGCTTGGCTCAAGACGCGGGCGCTCGCCAACCAGCGCAACGGCTTCGCGGCCGTTATGGTCGCGCACGAGGCGGACAGGGTGGCGGGATTCTACGCGCTGGCGCCGACCGCTGTGCTCCCGGCATCGATATCGCGCTCGCTGCGTACCGGTCAGCCGCCCAATCCCGTGCCCTGCCTTCTGCTCGGCCAACTCGCGACCGATCGGCAATGGGCTGGACGGGGTCTGGGAACGGCGTTGCTCGCGCATGCGCTGCGACGCAGCGTTCGCGCCGCCGAACTCGTCGGCGGGCGGGCGCTGGTTGTGAAAGCCATCGACGACGAAGCCGCCGCCTTCTGGCGCCGCCGCGGCTTTCGGCCGAGCCGCGACGACGACAAGCTGCTGTTTCGATCGATGGCCGATATCGCCGAGGCGTTGCGGGAGGCGGGGGCGAAGTGAAGCGCCGCGCCTACACCGCTCCCAGCTTCTTCANNCCGCCGTAGGACGTGCGGCTCTTGACCGAGCGCTCGACGCCGAGCACGGCGAACACCGTCCCCGTGACGCGCGGCTCGACGCTCTGCATGTCCTCCAGCTTCAGTTGCTCGAGCGCGAGGCCGCGTTCGGACGCCAGCGCGACGATGCGGCCGGTGACGTGATGCGCCTCCCGGAACGGCAGTTTGAGCTCGCGCACCAGCCAGTCGGCGAGGTCGGTCGCCGTTGCGTAGCCGGCGCCCGCCGCCGCCTTCATCTTTTTGGCGTCGGGCGTCAGGTCGCGGATCATGCCGGCCATCGCCGCGAGCGCGAGCGACAGGGTCTCGAGCGCGTCGAACACCCCTTCCTTGTCCTCTTGCATGTCCTTGGCGTAGGCGAGCGGCAGGCCCTTCATCACCGTCATGAGGCCGATCAACGCGCCGACGACGCGCCCGGTCTTGCCGCGCACGAGTTCGGCCGCGTCCGGGTTGCGCTTCTGCGGCATGATCGACGAGCCGGTCGAGAACGCGTCGGAGAGCTTGACGAAGCCGAACTGCGGCGTCGTCCACAGCACGATCTCTTCGGCCAGACGCGACAAGTGGGTCGCGGCGATCGCCGCTGCGGCGAGCGCCTCGAGCGCGAAGTCGCGATCGGCGACGCTGTCGAGCGAATTGGCGGTCGGCCGGTCGAAGCCGAGCGCCTTCGCCGTCATGAAGCGGTCGATGGGAAACGAGGTGCCGGCGAGCGCCGCCGCGCCGAGCGGGCATTCGTTGAGCCGCTTGCGCGCGTCGGCGAAGCGGCCGCGGTCGCGCGCCAGCATCTCGACGTAGGCGAGCAGATGGTGGCCGAAGGTGACCGGCTGCGCCGATTGCAGGTGGGTGAAGCCGGGCATGACCATGTCGGCGCATTCGAGCGCGCGCGCCGCCAGAGCCCGTTGCAGATCGACGATCTGGCCGTCGAGCGCGTCGATCGTGTCGCGCACCCACAGCTTGAAGTCGGTCGCGATCTGGTCGTTGCGCGAACGCGCGGTGTGCAGGCGGCCCGCCGTCGGGCCGATCAACTCGGCCAGCCGGCTCTCGACGTTCATGTGAATGTCCTCGAGGGCGCGCTTGAAGACGAAGGTTCCCGCCTCGATTTCGCCCTTGACTTGGTTCAAGCCGGCGGCGATGGCGTCGGCGTCCGACTGGGCGACGACGCCCCGGGCGGCGAGCATGGCGACATGGGCGAGCGACCCCTCGATGTCCTGGGCGGCGAGCTTGCGATCGAAGCCGATCGAGGCGTTGATCTCCTCCATGATCTCGGCCGGGCCGCTGGCGAAACGCCCGCCCCACATTGAGTTGCTCATGAAAAGAGGCCTTTAGAACGATGGACGAGAATGCGACGCGGACCCGTCGATGGCGGCTCTATGGCGGCGCCGGCGCGCTGGCCGCCGTCGCGGCGGTCGCGGTCCTATACGGGATGGGAGCGCCGGGCGGCAAGGCCGCCGGCCTTTGCCCGGTGGCCGCGGCGGCCCGCAGCGCGGTTCTCGCCCCGCTCGCCCATGGGGACATCGCCGCGCTGAACGTCGAGCGCGCGCCCAAGCCCGCTCCGGCAATCGCCTTCGAAGGGCCGGGCGGCGTCAAGCTCAGCCTCGCCGATTTCCGCGGCAAGGCGCTGCTGTTGAACCTGTGGGCGACGTGGTGCGTGCCCTGCCGCGCCGAAATGCCGGCGCTCGACCGGCTGCAGCAGGCCGCCGGCGCCGACGACTTCCAGGTGGTGGCGGTCAACGTCGACACCGCCCGGCTCGATCGTCCCGCCGCCTTTCTCGATCAGATCGGCGTCAAGGCGCTGACCCGCTACGCCGATTCGAGCGGCGACGCCTTCGAGGCGATGCGGCTCGCCGGCAAGGCGCTCGGCCTGCCGACCTCGCTGATGATCGACAAGGAGGGCTGCGAACTCGGCGTGGTCGCCGGCCCGGTCGATTGGGACGCCGCCGACGCCCGCGAAGCGATCAAGGCGCTGAAGGGCGGGTGATCGTCCCTCTCCCGCTTGTGGGAGAGGGTCGGGGTGAGGGCGAACGACGCCACAATGCGCGCAACACGGGCGGTTGCGGGCCGCTCGTCCGGCGCTTTGCGCCACCGTTTCCCGCAGGCGGGAGAATGGATGTGCGCCCGGTCAAGACGCGGGAGAGGGTGCGAGCCAGCCCAGCCAAACAAAACGGGCGCCCCTTGGGCGCCCGTCGCTTGTTTGAAGCTCTCCGCAGCCGCGCTCAGGTCTGCGGCTGGGGCTCGAGCCCGGGGGCGTCGGGGCCGAAGCTGCGCGGCTTGCCGGTCGCCGGCACGGCCGCGCGCGGCGGCGGCGGCTCCTTGTTGTCGACGGCGTCGCGCACCGGGCGGACGCCCTTGAGCAAGCCGATGATCTCCTCGCCGGTCAGCGTCTCGAATTCCATCAGCCCGTTGGCCAGCGTCTCGAGATCGGTGCGCCGCTCGGCGAGGATGCGGGCTGCGGTTTCGTGCGCCTCCTGCACCAGCCGCCGCACCTCCTCGTCGATCGTCTTGGCGGTCTCTTCCGAGAGGTTCTGCTGCCGGCCGAGCGAGTAGCCGAGGAACACCTCGTCCTGGTTCTCGGCGTAGGCGACGGCGCCGAGCTTGTCGGAGAAGCCGAGCCGCGTCACCATCGCCCGGGCGATCTTGGTCACCTGCTGGATGTCGCCGGCGGCGCCGGAGGTCACCTTGTCCTTGCCGAAGATCAGTTCTTCGGCGGCGCGGCCGCCCATCGACATCGCCAGCATGGCGATCAGTTGCTCGTAGCTCTGCGAGATCTGGTCGCGCTCGGGCAGCGACTGCACCATGCCGAGCGCGCGGCCGCGCGGAATGATCGTCGCCTTGTGGATCGGCGTCGAGGCCGGCATGGCGATCGACACCAGCGCATGGCCCGCCTCGTGATAGGCGGTCAGCCGCTTCTCCTCGTCGGTCATGATCATCGTGCGCCGTTCGGCGCCCATCATGATCTTGTCGCGCGCGTCCTCGAATTCCTGCTTGGTGACGACGCGCTTGCCGCGCCGCGCCGCCAGCAGCGCCGACTCGTTGACCAGGTTCATCAGATCGGCGCCGGAGAAGCCGGGCGTGCCGCGGGCCACCACCTTGAGATCGACGTCGGGGGCGAGCGGCACCTTGCGCACGTGAACGCGCAGGATCTTCTCGCGGCCGATGAAGTCGGGATTGGAGATGACGATCTGCCGGTCGAAGCGGCCGGGACGCAGCAGCGCCGGGTCGAGCACGTCAGGCCGGTTGGTGGCGGCGATCAGGATGATGCCTTCGTTCGCTTCGAAGCCGTCCATCTCGACCAACAACTGGTTCAGCGTCTGCTCG